>JAEUSI010000084.1 GCA_016788375.1 Ignavibacteria bacterium
CTGCAGATACATCTTTCGGATCTTGGAGCTAAGCTTGTTTTTATAGCTGAAGAAATTATCGAAACGCTGACTGACGACGGATATTTCACGGAAAACTATAATGATATTATAGCCGATCTTGACGTTAAGAAAATCGGAACCGAATTTGAGAAAGAAATATTCACTGCCGGTGAAATAGAAGAAGCGCTGAAGTTTATTCAGTATACAATTGATCCTCCGGGAATAGCTGCCAGAAATCTAATAGACTGTTTGCTGATACAGACAGAAAGGTCAGGCAAGGCGGAAGAATTAAAAAAGTATGCCAAAGAAGTAATAAGTAATCATCTTGAGGACCTCAGGCTTAAAAGATTTGAGAATGTTGCAAAGAGCCTGAAAATTGACATGGAAAAAGTCAATGAAATATTTGAATTCATACATAAGCTTAATCCCAAACCCGGATATATAGAAAATTCCGGAAACGAAAATTTTATTATACCTGATCTGATAGTAAAAAAAATAGACGGTAAATACGAAATATTTCTGAATGAGAAATATACTCCGACATTAAGGATAAACAAGACTTATCAGCGGCTTTATTCTGACAAGAAAACAGAGCTTGATAAAAATACCAGGGACTATCTGATAAACAATTTCAATAAGGCGAAATGGTTTATTGATGCCATAAACTCAAGAAGGGAAACTATGCTGAAAGTAATGAGCGCTATTATAGATCTGCAGAAGGACTTTTTTGACAATAACGGAGAAGGACTCAGGCCAATATATGAAAAGGAAATTGCAGGCATAATCAGGATGGATAACTCGACAATCAGCAGAACTGTGAACGGAAAATATGTGCAGACAGATTTTGGAATTTATGAGTTGAGATCATTTTTTACGACGCCTGTTCATACATTACAGGGAGAAGATGTCTCAAATACGGAAGTAAAACAGAAACTGCTTGAATTAATTGAAAATGAAAATAAGAATAAACCTTTGACCGATCTGGATTTATCTCTGGAGCTGAATAAATCCGGATTCAAAGTTGCAAGAAGAACCGTAGCGAAATACCGTGAAGCAATTCATATCCCGCCCGCTAAATTCAGAAGGGAAATTAAAAAACATTAAACAGAATAATTGAGATCAGATAATAAAATTAAATCCACTACAGTCATAGGTCTTATAAAAGACGGAAAAGCTGTGATAGGAAGCGACGGACAGGTTACTATGGGAAATACCGTCATGAAACACACCACAAGAAAAGTAAGAAAAATATTCAACGGAAAAGTGCTTGTCGGATTTGCCGGAGCTACTTCGGATGCGTTTACGCTTTTTGAAAGATTCGAAAGCAAACTTGAACAGTATAAAGGCAATTTATCAAGAGCTGCTGTTGAGCTTGCAAAAGAATGGAGGACAGATAAATATCTGAGAAGACTGGAAGCTTTGCTTGCCGTGCTTGACATGGAAAAAGCCCTGATAATATCAGGAACCGGTGATGTAATAGAGCCGGACGACGGAATTGTCGCTATAGGTTCGGGCGGACCATATGCACTTGTAGCTGCAAGAATGCTTTTAAAATATTCAGGATTAACATCACGGGAAATAGTGGAAGAATCGCTTAATCAGGCTGCTGATATCTGTATATATACAAATCATAATGTGTCAATAGAAGAATTAAAAAGTTAAAAACCCGGAATTTAAAAATTTATGGAATTGCTAAAAGAGGAAAAAAATCAAAACGGGAAACAAAAGCCGAAAAAGAATATCGCGAAGAATTCTATTAAAGAGATAAAGCAGCTTACACCTTCACAGATTGTTGAAGAGCTTGATAAATATATAATCGGACAGGATAATGCCAAAAAGTCTGTTGCAATTGCACTCAGAAACAGGTGGAGAAGACAGCATGTCGGAGACAGCATGAAAGATGAAATAATGCCGAATAACATCATTATGATAGGTCCGACCGGAGTCGGAAAAACAGAAATTGCACGCCGGATTTCCAAACTTGCAAATGCTCCTTTTATAAAAGTAGAAGCATCAAAATTTACGGAAGTAGGATATGTCGGCAGAGATGTTGAATCTATGATCAGGGAACTCACGGATTTGTCAGTAAATATAGTAAAGAATGAAAGACTGAAAGAAGTCGAACTTAAAGCAGCGGAAAATACGGACGAAAGAATACTGGATATACTTCTTCCTCAGGCAAAAAAGACTTCAAACGGCTCTGCTGCAACTGGTGAAGTATCCGAAGCTGAAAAAATTGAAAAAGCCGCACAGGATGGAATAAATTCCCAGACAAGGGAAAAGTTCAGGGAAATGCTTAAGAAAGGTCTTCTTGACAAAAGGATGATTGAACTTGATTTATCTTCGGATAATTTTCCTATGCTTCAGGTGCTTGGTCCAGTGGGGCTTGAAGAAATGGGAATTAATCTTAATGATATCTTCGGAAACATGATGCCGAAAAAATCCAAGAAAAGAAAACTGTCTGTTGCGGAAGCCAGAAAAGTGCTTGCTCAGGAGGAATCAAACAAGCTGATCGATATGGATGCCGTAATTAAAGATGCTGTAGAAAAAGTTGAAAATTCCGGTATTGTGTTCATTGATGAAATAGATAAAGTTGCAGGCGGGCAAGGCAAATCACAGGGACCGGATGTTTCGAGAGAAGGAGTTCAGAGGGATTTGCTACCGATTGTGGAAGGTTCAACAATAATAACAAAATACGGTCCGGTACGAAGTGATCATATACTTTTTATAGCTTCAGGAGCATTCCATACTTCCAAGCCCAGCGATCTGATACCTGAGCTTCAGGGAAGATTCCCGATCAGAGTGGAATTAAACAGCCTGGGTAAAGAGGAATTTTATAAAATTCTTACACAGCCTGAAAATGCTTTGCTTAAACAGTATTCGGCTTTAATGTCTTCGGAAGGAATCGAGCTTTCTTTCACGGAAGATGCCATCATTGAAATTGCAAAGACAGCCGCGGAAGTAAATGAACAGGTTGAAAATATAGGAGCAAGAAGGCTTCATACAATTTTATCTACTGTGCTTGAAGAAATATTGTTTGAAGTTCCTGACAGAATTAAAAAGAATAAAATTGAAATAACGAAAAAATATGTAAATGATAAACTGAACGCGATTGTTAAAAACAGGGATTTAAGCAGGTACATTCTTTAAATAATATTCATGAAAAGTATTTTAATTATTCTGATGCTGCTGTATGCAGGTAATCTGTTTTCTCAGATTAAGCAGAGAAGCAGCGGTACTTCAGCATACCTCGGAGTAGGTTACAAATTTGTTTTTCTAACCAACTCAGCAGCACAGGATGCATATCCTTTTTTTCAGCTTTCCAACGGGGATTTTCTCAAGGAAATAGACGGGATGCTCGGGGTTTCATTTAATGATAAGGTGGCGGTTGAATTTTCACCGGCATATCTGTTTACAAACGCTTCAAGCGGTGAAGGTTATTATTATAAATACCAGAATACAAATTTTTTTTACTACCCTGTATATACAAATCTTTTTGCTTTGCCTTTAAATCTCAGGATTAAGTTTTTTCCGTTCTCAAACGGAACTTCTGATATGCTGAAAAAAGTGTATATCGGTGCAGGAGGAGGTGCAATGTATATTGACGAACAGATTACAAATCAGGTCTACTCTGAAAACTCAAGAATAAACTATCTCGGTACATACACTTATAAAAACGATTTCTGGACTCCTGATTACGAGATACTGCTGGGAATCAACAGTTTCTCAAAAATCGGATTCGGATTCGAACTGAGTTACAGGTTTGTCCCTCTGAATCAGTCCAGAGTAAATCCGATAATATCTTCAGTTGCGGATAATTTTAACAGTATTAATTTTACTGCTAATATTATTTACAGCTTTGATAATTAATTTCTCAGTAGTTCTCTTGCAATTACAATTTTCTGAATTTCACTTGTGCCTTCGTATATCTGCGTAATTTTTGAATCACGTAAGAATCTTTCTACAAGATATTCCCTGACATAACCGTATCCGCCGTGAATCTGAATAGCTTCAAGAGCACAGTTAACTGCAGCGTGACTGGCAAGCAGTTTACCCATAGATGCGGATTTTGTATAGCTTTTGCCTTCGTCCTTTTCTTTTGCAGAAAAAAGGACAACAAGTCTTGCAGCTTCGATAAGAACAGCCATATCTGCAAGTTTAAACTGAATTGCCTGCAGATCGGAAATAGGGGAGTTGAATGCCTTCCTCTGTTTTGAATATTTTACCGCAGCTTCGTAACTAGCCTGAGCTATTCCAAGCGCTTGCGCAGCCACGCCTATTCTGCCTCCGTTTAAAGTCTGCATCGCTATTTTAAAACCAATCCCGGGTTCGCCCAGGACATTTTCCGCCGGAACTTTAACGTTATTCAGGCCGAGAGTACATGTATCCGAACTTCTGATTCCGAGTTTATCCTCTTTCTTTCCTACTTCAAGGCCGGGAGTATCTTTATCAATAATAAATGTCGTGATTCCCTTATAACCTTTTGATTTATCGGACATAGCCTGAAGGAAATATACATCTGCATTTACTCCGTTTGTAATCCAGTTTTTCATTCCGTTTAAAACATAATGATCGCCGTTCAGCTGTGCTTCTGTTCTCTGATGAGTAGCATCACTTCCTGCTTCAGGCTCTGAAAGACAGAATGCGCCGAGTTTTTTCCCGGAAGCAAGCGGTTTCAGATATTTTTCCTTTAAATAATCTGATCCCCATTTTTCCAGCCCGTAACATACCAGCGAATTATTAACAGACATTATCACTCCTACAGATGCATCAACTTTAGAAATTTCTTCGACAGCCAGAGCATAGGAAACGGAATCCATTCCGGATCCGCTCCATTCAGGAGACACCATCATTCCCATGAATCCCAGCTCGCCGAGTTTGCTTACTATCTCTTTTGGAAATTCAGATTTCAAATCCCTCTCAACCGAAGAAGGTGCAATCTCATTTTCCGCAAAATCTCTCGCCGCATCTCTGATAGAAATTTGCTCTTCCGTTAAATCAAAATTCATTTTGTATTTTGTTTAAGTTAATAATTTATTTTTTAGAATAATCGTAAAAACCTTTCCCGCTTTTTCTTCCCAGATTTCCTGCGGCAACCATTTTTTTCAAAAGAGGACAGGGACGGTATTTGGAATCGCCGAGTCCCTTATGAAGAACTTCCATTATCGAAAGGCAAACATCAAGTCCGATAAAATCTGCAAGCGTAAGAGGTCCCATCGGATGATTCATCCCGAGTTTCATTACTGTGTCAATTGATTCCGGTGTAGCCACACCTTCCATAACACAGTAAACTGCTTCATTCAGCATAGGCAGTAATATTCTGTTGGATATAAATCCGGGATAATCCTGAACTTCTACAGGAACTTTCTCTATTTTTTCAGTCAGTGATTTTATCGTATCAAATGTTTCCTGAGAAGTAGACAGACCTCTGATGATTTCAACCAGCTTCATAACAGGTACGGGATTCATAAAATGCATTCCGATTACTTTACCGGGTCTCTTTGTTACCGATGCAATTTCTGTTATTGAAATTGATGAAGTGTTTGAAGCAAGGATTGTTTCTTTTCCGCATACTGAATCAAGTTCACTGAATATTTTCATTTTAATATCAAAGTTTTCAGAAGCTGCTTCTATTACAAGTTCAGAATTCTTTGCATCTGACAAAAGAAGGCTTGTCTTTATGTTGGCGAGTGAAGATGCTTTTTGATCCTCTGTAAGAATTCCTTTGCTGACTTGTCTTTCCAGGTTTTTTGTAATTGTATTGATTCCTTTGTCAATTAATTCCTGTTTTATGTCTATTAGTAATACCGGGTAACCGAACTGTGCAAAAGTATGTGCAATTCCGTTTCCCATAGTTCCTGATCCGACAACTGCTATGTTTTTCATGATTTATAATTTAAAATTAAAAAACTGATGTTTTGAATTTTAGTTAAACCTTTTCTACAATAATTGCGCTTGCTTCTCCTCCTCCGATGCATAATGTTGCCAGACCTCTTTTCGCAGTTCTTTTTTTCATTGCATACAGAAGTGTAGTCAGTATTCTTGCTCCGCTTGCTCCGATAGGATGACCGATTGCTACAGCCCCTCCGTGAACATTTACTTTTGCCGGATCAAGTCCCGCCACTTTGTTCACTGCGCATGCCTGAACCGCAAACGCTTCATTTGCTTCAATAAGGTCAATGTCACCTACTTCAAGTCCGGATTTCTTCAGCACGTTTTTGATTGCGTATGCAGGCGCTGTTGTGAACCATTCAGGTTTTTGTGCAAAAGATCCCTGGGTAATAATTTTTGCAAGAGGTTTTATTCCAAGCTCTTTTGCTTTTTCGGACGACATAAGAACCAGTGCCGCAGCACCGTCATTTAAACTGGACGAATTAAAAGCTGTTACCGTTCCGTCTTTCTGAAATGCACCTTTGAGAGTCTTTCCCTTTTCAAAATTTACTTTTTTGATGTCTTCATCTTCGGAAACTGTTATTGTTCCCTTTCTATCCTTTATTTCAACAGGTACAATCTCTTCATTAAATATACCTTCTTCGACAGATTTTAAAGCCCGTTTGTAACTCTCTTCTGCAAATGCATCCTGCTCTTCTCTTGTGATATTCAGTTCTTTCGAACACATCTCGGCGGCACTTCCCATATGATAATTGTTGTATACATCCCATAAGCCGTCTTGAATCATTCCGTCTGTAACTGATGCATTTCCCATTCTGTATCCTGTTCTTGCTTTATCCAGATAGTACGGAACATTACTCATCGATTCAAATCCGCCGGCAATAACAATTTCCGCATCTCCGCATTTGATTGCCTGTTCTGCAAGCATAACTGATTTCAATCCGGAACCGCAGACTTTATTAACAGTAAGACAGGGAACTGAGTCCGGCAGTCCTGCAAATATTGCTGCCTGTCTTGCCGGCGCTTGTCCCATTCCTGCCGGCAGTACACAACCCATTATTACTTCCGAAACATCTTCCGGTTTAATGCCTGCCCGTTTAACTGCTTCTTTTATTACAATAGCACCAAGTTCAGGACCTTTCAGCGAAGATAAACTGCCGAGAAAACTTCCAACGGGAGTACGTACTGCTGAAACGATTACAACTTCTTTCATATGAATTATTTTTGATTTTTTAAGATAAGATTATTTAACTAACTGTTTAATGTTTGCCGCTGTCTTTACTATATATGTAAAATCATCGGCTTTGAGACTTGCCCCGCCTATTAAAGCACCGTCAATACCGCAAGCAGACAGAATTTCTTCCGCATTTTTTGTATTTACGCTGCCTCCGTATATAATAACAAGCTCTTCTGCTGTATTTTTGTCATAAAGATTCTGTATAACATTTCCGATAAATCCGTGAACACTGCTTGCCTGTTCAGGTGTGGCATTAAGTCCGGTGCCTATTGCCCAAACAGGTTCATATGCAATTACAACTCCTTTCATCAACTCAGCCGTTATACCTTCCAGTCCCTCCGTCAGCTGCTTTTCTATAATGCCTTCAAAAATGTCGTCTTCTCTTTCTATCAGACTTTCGCCTACGCAAAGAATCGGCTTCATACCTGATTCAATTGTCTTCCTGACCTTTTTGTTTACATCTGCATTAGTTTCATGAAAAATCGTCCTTCTTTCGCTGTGACCTGAAATTACATATTCGCATCCGACTGATTTAAGCATTGATGCGGATATTTCTCCGGTATATGCTCCGTCATTTTCGAAAAACAGGTTCTGCGCACCAAGCTTAATCCCGGTATCTTTAATCGCCTTGTTTACAATCCCGAGCGAAACATATGGCGGACATAACAATATATCAAGACTGTCCAGTTCTTTTTTCCCGGTTTTCGCCGAAATATCCTTTGCCAGTTTCTCTGAATCCCTGTAACCAAGGTTCATTTTCCAGTTACCTGCTATCAGTTTTCTTCTCATAATACTTTATACCTCCAGATTTTTTAATAACAATTCGTTTACAATTTTTGGATTTGCTTTACCTTTGCTTTCCTGCATTATTTTTCCCACGAAAAATCCGGCAAGTTTTTTTTCTCCCGCCTTGTATCTTTCCACTTCCTTCGGATTATTCTCAAGAATTCTGCTGACTATTAATTCGATTTCCGAACTGTCGGAAACCTGTGAATAACTCTCTTCTGATTTTCTGAAAATACTTTTCTGTTCATCTTCGTTTTTCCCGTCAAGTACAGCAGTGAATATTTCTTTTGAAGCGGAAATACTTATTTTCCCTTCATTAACCGAATCGGCTATCATTGCTATTACTTTGGGTGATATCGGAAATTCATCAATTCCGAGTTTCCGCTCGTTCATTACTTTTCTGACTTCCGATCTTACTATATTCCCCGAAATCCGGAATGTTCTTTCGTTTTTATTAAGAAGCGATCCGGCAACTTTCTCAAAGTAATCTGCAAAATTTCTTTCCTGTGTTATCTCGTCAGCCTCATTATCCGGTATGAAATAATCCCTGACAAATCTCTTTTGCCTCTCATCGGGAAATTCCGGAAGAGTCTCTGTAATTCTGCCGATTCTGTCTTTATCTACTTTCAGTTTTACAAGATCAGGTTCGGGAAAATATCTGTAGTCGTGAGCTTCCTCTTTTGTCCTTGCGGTTGAAGTCTTTTTATCCTTTGCATTATATGTCATCGTATGATATGAAACTGTTTCGCCTGACTCAATTAATTCAATCTGTCTTTTAATTTCTGCCTCTATTGCATCGGAAACATTTTTAAATGAATTCAGATTTTTAATTTCTGTTCGTGTTCCTAATTTATTGTCTCCTTTAAGCCTGACTGAAACATTTGCATCACAGCGCAAAGAACCTTCTTCCATATTGCCGTCGTTAATTTCAAGATAAACGAGTGTCTGCTTTATTTTAGTCAGATACTGAAAAGCTTCCTCTGTAGAATTTATATCAGGCTCGCTTACTATCTCTATCAGCGGAACTCCGCATCTGTTGAAATCAATAAGAGTGTCATCTTCGTGAAAATCATGTATGGATTTTCCGGCATCTTCTTCAATGTGGATCCTGGTGATTTCTATCCTCTTAACTGATTTGTTCTTTAATTTTATATTAAGGTATCCGGTGCTGCATACCGGCGTGTCAAACTGAGAAATCTGATATCCCTTGGAAAGATCCGGATAAAAATAGTTTTTTCTTGCAAAGATTGAGTTTTCCCTTATTTTACAATTCGTTGCAATTCCCATCTTTACGGCAAATTCAACAAGTTTTTCGTTTAGAACAGGGAGCGCACCGGGATAGCCAAGGCATACGGGACAGACGTTGGAATTCGGTGATGAATGAAAATCAGTCGAACATCTGCAGAATGCTTTGGAATTTGTTTTCATCTGTGCATGAATTTCCAGCCCGATTACCGGTTCGTATTTGTTATATATGCTTTCCATTTTGTTTATCTTTCTTCACTGGTCTTTTTAAATTCCCGCAGAACAATATCCTTTGCAGACTTATGATCTACTATCGGTGACGGATAGTCCTTTCCGATTATTACATTATATTTCTTCTGCTCAGATTCATTCATCAGATGCGGTTCATGAACAAACTCTGCCGGAAGTGTCTTAAGCTCCGGCAGGTATCTCTTGATATAATCGCCGTTTGCATCAAATTTCCTGCTCTGCAGATAAGGATTGAAAATTCTGAAATACGGCTGAGAATCAACTCCTGTAGATGCGCTCCACTGCCATCCTCCGTTATTGCTGGAAAAATCAAGGTCAATTAATTTTTCCGCAAAATACTTTTCACCCTTCCGCCAGTCAGTAAATAAGTCTTTTGTAAGAAACATTGCGGTAATCATCCTTACCCTGTTATGCATCCAGCCTTCGGTATTAAGCTGCCTCATTCCGGCATCAACAATCGGATATCCGGTTTTACCTTTACACCATGATTTAAAATGTTCTTCATTATCATTCCATTCCAGTCTGTCAAACTCCTTCTTAAAAGACTCAAACTGAATCTGAGGATTGTGATATGTAATGTGATAATAAAATTCTCTCCATAATATCTCATTTATCCATGTCTGAATTTCAGATTTTTCATCATCTGTACCTGATTTATCATATTTGTATTTTGCAGACCGGTAAACTTCTCTGATACTTACAGTACCGAAATGAAGATGAGGAGAAAGTAAACTGGTCCCTTTAACTGACGGAAAATCCCTCCGTGATTTATATTTATTCAGTCCGTTTTCATAAAACTCTTTCAGTAACCTGATCCCTTCATCTCTTCCGCCTTTTATAAATCCGGGCTTTGATAAACTTAAGCCGTTGTAACTGTAATCAAACTTCTCCGCCGAATTTAAAATAACTTCGTTATTCTTTTTTAATAAACTTAAATCGCATTCATATTTCCCATAATGACTTTTGTTTATGACTTTCATTGACTGATTTCTGAAAGGAGTATAAACTTTGTACTGCATTCCTTCGGCATTAACAATACTTCCGGCAGCGAATAAAGTACTGTCTGTGAATGTATTAAACTTTCCGCCGTTTGATTCAATAATTTCTTTTATATACCTGTCTCTTGAAATGCAGTATGGTTCTACCTGTTCGTTAAGATACAAAGAAATAATTTTGTGCATTTCAAGTATTCTGCCGAATACTTCTTTACTGGTACCTTCCAGAACCTGCAATTTGAATCCGTAAGAGCTTAAGTCCTTTTCAAGTGATTCGATGCATTCGTAAAGAAAATTTATTCTTTTCTCACCGAAGTAACTGAATGTGTTTTTATTTTTTATGTATAAGAACGAAAAACTTCCGGCTTCTGAAACATCTCTTAAAAATCCGGATAATGCATGATTGTCTTTTAACCTTAAATCTTTTCTGAACCAGAAAACATAATGCATTATATCTGAGGCTTTCTTTCGTTAAATGAATTGCTTGTAAGTTTCACAAAACTTGCGTTTCTCTGATAATCTTTTATTGTTCTGGAATTAAGGTAACTCATTGACGACTGAAGCCCTTCTTTGTATTCCTGTATGATTTTTGCAACAGTTCCTTTGTAAGGAACAAGAGATTCTTCACCTTCTATGTAATTCTTGTTTTCCTGTTTAACTGCAAACGAAGCGCTGCCGCAGTATTTCTTCCATCTTTGCGTATTGTATTTAAGCACTTCTCCCGGCGCTTCTTCGCATCCCGCCAGAACTCTGCCGAACATAACAGCATCGCATCCGAGTGCTATCGCCTTGCACATCGCTCCCGGAGTTGATATTCCTCCGTCGGCAATTATCTTTACTTTGCTGTTAAGATCTTTTCTTGCTTTCAGGCATCTTACAATTGCATCAACCTGCCCGATTCCGATTCCTGATTTTATTGAAGTAGAGCACATTGCTCCGTTTCCGATGCCGACTCTTATTGCGTCAGTTTCGAGACTGATCAGAAATTTTGTGGTTTCATAACTGGCTACATTACCCGCAATAATTTTCAGTTTATAATTTTTTATTCTTGAACTGATTTTATTAAGGAATTCTTCAATCATCCTTGAGCCGCCGTTTGCAATATCTATGCAGAATATTTTTACACCTGCATCCGCAAGCTGATCAAGTCTGAGCAAATCCTTTTTAATATTAATTCCGATCGCAGCCGATTTATATCCTGTATTCCTTAAATTATTGTTGAATATTTCGGAAAGCTGCTCTTCTACCGTGTTGAATCTGTGTATAATTCCGAGACAGCCGAGTTCCGCCAGTGCTTTTGTCATCCTTCCTCCGCAAACAGTATTCATCGGAGACGCAATGACAGGCAGCTTAAGGTTTAACCCGAGAAACTCCACGCTGGTATTACAGTCAGAACGATGTTCTATGTCGGAAATCTGATCAGGCAATAAAGAAATATCGTCGTATGTGAACGAATAACTTTCACTGATATTTTCAAATCCGTGCTTTATTCCGTTTGGTGAAATTTCCAGTTCCGTTAAAACTTTTTTTGTCAAAATAATCTGTTTAATTTCAAATTGATTATTAATTGCTTATTGCTTCGGTAACCTTAGCAGCTGCCTCTTCAAGTGTAATCGCAGAAATCAGATTCAGTCCCGATTCATCAAGGATTTTCTTTGCTTCTTCTGCATTCGTACCCTGAAGCCTTACTACAACGGGAATAGTTATATGTATATTGTTTGCCGCCTGTACGACTCCCGTAGCAACCCTGTCGCATCTTACAATCCCGCCGAAAATATTTATAAGAATAGCTTTCACGTTTTTATCGGATAATATAATTTTAAATCCGTTCTCTACTGTCTCCGGCGTGGCAGTTCCTCCGACATCTAGAAAATTTGCCGGTGACCCGCCTGCAAGTTTAATAAGATCCATCGTTCCCATTGCGAGACCGGCACCGTTTACCATGCACCCTACGTTTCCGTCAAGCTTAATATAGTTGAGATTATACTTCGAAGCTTCGAGCTCAAGGGGATCTTCTTCATTTTCATCCCTTAACCCGTCATAATCCTTATGCCTGAAAAATGCATTGTCATCCAGCGTAACTTTTGCATCAAGCGCCAGTACTTTATTGTCATCAGTAATGACAAGCGGATTAACTTCGAGCAGGGAAGCATCGAGATTAATATATGCTTTATACAGATTCGTAATGAATTTAACAAAATCCTTAAATACTTCTCCTTCAAGCCCGAGTCCGAATGCAAGCTCTCTTGCCTGATATGAAAGCAATCCGCCGGAAGGATCAACCCAAACCTTGATTATCTTTTCAGGAGTCTCTTCCGCAACTTTTTCTATTTCAACTCCGCCTTCTGTAGATGCCATAATTACATTTCTGGATACTGCTCTGTCAAGAAGTATTCCGATGTATAATTCCTTCTTATAATCAATGCCTTCAGCAATAAACAATGTCCTGACTTCCTTTCCTTCATTGCCGGTCTGATGAGTAACTAAAATATTGCCGAGAAGTTTTGAAGCATATTCCTTTCCCTTCTCTGCATCTTTCCCGACGAATTTTACCCCTCCTTCTGCAATCAGTTCATCTCTGTTATCTTTGCTGTAAACTTTACCTTTGCCTCTTCCTCCGGCATGAATCTGTGATTTTACAACAAATTGAGTAACTCCTTTGTCCCGTAATACTTTAATAACTTCATCGTAATATTTCATGTCATTTATGGCAATCCCGTCCTGAACAGGAACACCGTTTTTCTTCAGTAATGACTTTGCCTGATACTCGTGTATTTTCATTTTAATTTTATTTTATTATTTATTTAACTCGATTTTCTTTTTCTGCTCTTCAATTTTTTCTTTCAACTCCCTGCTCACGGAATCCAGTTTGTATTTTACCGAATCAAGCGATTTGAAGGATTTATTTGTCATAGTATCAATCTGACTTCCGGTCTCTTTCAGGACAGAATCAATTCTCTTCATACTCTCCTCCATTTTTTCCTCCACTTTTTCGTTAATCTTTTGATTCAGCCTTTCACCCGCTCTTTCGCAGCCGGCTGAAACCGATACAGCACAAATTAAAAGGATTATTCTTTTCATAACAATTTACTTTAACTTGTCAATTTTCATTTTTAATGAATCAATCGCTTTGGATTCCTTTGTGATTTTGTTCATTAAACTGTCAACTTCTTTTTTTTCTGATTCAATAAATGCAGAAGTAGAATCAAGTCTTGATTTAAGCTCAGCAGCTTCTTTCCTGAGCCGCTCTTTCTCAAGTTCAAGGTCGCTTTTACCGCAGCCGGCTGCAGACAATAATAAAACTGATGAAAGAAAAATTAATTTATTCATTTTATTTTTTTAGCAATTGATTTTGCCTGCATAAATAATCCGAGGTAATCCCTTCCTCCCGCTTTAGAATCAGTTCCGCTCATATTAAAACCTCCGAACGGATGAACACCGAC
>JAEUSI010000085.1 GCA_016788375.1 Ignavibacteria bacterium
AATATATTAACAAATCAAAAAAATATTTTCGATGTCAGAAACTACAATTAACAAAGGTAAAATTGTTCAGATAATCGGACCGGTATTGGATATAGATTTCAGCGGCGGTTCACTCCCGTCAATTTATAATGCAGTTGAAATAAAACGAAAAAATTCCGAAGGTAAAGATGAAATTTTAATTACGGAAGTGCAGCAGCACTTAGGCGAATCAAGAGTCAGAACTGTGGCTATGGATTCAACAGACGGACTTGTAAGAGGAATGGAAGCTGTTGACACAGGAGCACCTATATCAATTCCTGTAGGCGAAGGTGTGCTGGGCAGGCTTATAAATGTTACTGGAGGAGCAATTGACGGAAAAGGACCTATTAATTCAACATTGAAATATCCGATTCACAGACCTGCACCTTTATTCAAAGACCTTTCCACAAATAAGGAAATGTTTGAAACAGGTATTAAAGTTATAGATCTTCTTGAACCATATACAAAAGGCGGAAAAACGGGATTATTCGGCGGTGCAGGAGTCGGAAAAACGGTTATTATTCAGGAGCTTATACACAATATAGCAACACATCACGGAGGATTTTCCGTATTTTCCGGCGTAGGTGAAAGGACACGGGAAGGAAATGATTTGTATCTTGAGATGACGGAATCAGGAGTTATCTCAAAAACAGCTCTAGTATTCGGTCAGATGAACGAACCTCCGGGTGCCAGACAAAGAGTCGGACTGACAGGACTTGCAATTGCAGAATATTTCCGTGATCAGGGAAAGGATGTTTTACTTTTTATAGATAATATTTTCAGATTTACACAGGCAGGTTCTGAAGTTTCCGCTCTTCTCGGCAGAATGCCTTCAGCAGTAGGTTATCAGCCTACCCTGGCATCAGAGATGGGCGCATTACAGGAAAGAATTACTTCTACAAAAACAGGTTCGATTACTTCTATTCAGGCAATTTATGTACCTGCAGACGACCTTACAGATCCGGCACCTGCAACAACATTTGCACACCTTGATGCAACTACGGTACTTGACAGAAAAATTTCAGAACTCGGAATTTATCCAGCTGTTGATCCATTAACATCAACTTCAAGAATACTTGATCCGCTTGTTGTCGGAGAAGAGCATTATAATGTTGCACAGGGAGTAAAAAATATTCTTCAGACTTACAAGGATTTGCAGGATATCATTAATATTCTCGGAATTGATGAGCTTTCGGATGAAGATAAACTGACTGTTGCAAGAGCAAGGAAAATTCAGAAATTCCTTTCCCAGCCGTTTTTTGTAGCTGAACAGTTTACAAATCTCAAGGGTAAATATGTAAAGGTAGAAGAAACTATAAAGGGTTTTAAAGGAATTATCAACGGTGATTATGATGATCTTCCCGAAAATGCATTTTATCTTGTCGGAAATATTGAAGAAGCAATTGAAAAAGCCAGGAAGTTATCAGAATAATTTTAAGAATTATTGTTATTAATTAAGATATGAGTTTTAAATTAGAGATAGTAAGTCCTGCCAGAAAAGTGTTTGAAGGTGAAGTCAAATCAGTTTCAATTCCCGGAACACTTGGAAACTTTCAGGTTTTAAAAAATCACGCACCTATGATTTCAACCTTTGCTGTCGGTAAAATTAAAATTGAGAATCATACAGGAACTATAGAATATTCAACAAGCGGCGGTGTATTTGAAGTTAAAAATAATAAGGCAATAGTTCTTGCAGAATCCATCGAATCAAAAGAAGAAATTAATATTGAAAGAGCTAAGCATTCTAAAATCAGGGCTGAAGAACTTCTTAAATCTTCTGAACTTTCATCTCAGGAAAAAGAAGATGCTAAATTTGCACTTCAAAGGGCTATAAACAGACTTAAATTTACAGAGAAAAATTAATTGTTGCAGAAAAGGGACCGTAGCTCAGGGGTAGAGCATCTGCCTTTTAAGCAGAGGGTCGGTGGTTCGATCCCACCCGGTCTCACGATAACCCGGATTTAATAGTCCGGGTTTTTCATTTTTTAAGAAGTTCTGTTTTATTTCTGATATCGTCAGGAACAATATTTTCAACTGCATCAAATAATCTGCTGACTGAATAAATATATTTTCTGTTATAATCAGCCGGAATTAGAAGTACGGGATTCTTTTCCTTCTCCTCATTTTCTCTCTTCATTTCTTCAATTTGTTCCTTAGTATATTCAAGAGTAATTGTCATGTTACTGTAAGGTCCTTTTACATTTTCAGACCCGGACAATCCCGATTTAAGGCTGTCCTGATTTATTTTATAAATCCCGCTTTTTTTAATTTTTTTATTAAATTTTTTCATTTCTTTTACAGTCATCGAAAACTTATAATTCTCCGCCTTTGATGAATCAAAAATTTCAACATTTCCGGTACCTGTCCTTGACACAGTAACTATACAATACTTTTTTTCACTTAATTCGTTTAAACCGTTTGTTTTAAAGTAAGAAATACTTTTCCAGTCAGACTGAGCTTTTAAAGTTCCTGACAAAAATAAAATAACACAAAGTAAAAATAATTTTTTCATTTTTAGTTTTTAATTTCATGCAAGATAATAATTATTTTTTAATAATTCCTTTACCATTGAAAATAAAAAGTTATCAGACACTTAATTGTTTAATAATAGATAAAATATTTTTTAATAGAATATTCAATTTTTAAAAAAATATATTTACAAAATAATTAGCATTATTTTAAACGTAATCAGATTATTAAGATAAAATTTTATCTGTGTTACCTGACAATATTCTTGAATTTAAGTTTAATTCTTTATATTATGCTGACACGAACAAAACTGAAAGGGGATATAAAATTGATTCTTAATTACAATATAAATTCAGGATTTATAAGTTTTAAAATTATTCATTTCTATTAAGTCGCAACAAATTCAAAATAAATTTCACTATTAATTTCATTAACTTAAAAAAAAGGGGTAAGAAAATGAAACATTCTACTAAAATTATGCTGATAATTTTATGCATAATTATGTTTGCTTTTGATTTAAGAGCACAATTTGCAACAGGCGACGTTATGATTGCTGTTGCTTCCGGTAACACACAATGGAGAAAGCCTGACGGTACTCTCGTTATGACAATGAATAATCTTTCAGGAGGTTATACTACAGGCATGGCTTTTGACGAAAACACAAATCTTTATGTCACAGATTTTTCATCAAACACAGTTACACAGTATGACAATTTCGGAACCAGAGTCGGAACTTTCGGTTCTGGCTACAGTACTCCGGAATCCATAGTTTTTGACAGCAGCGGAAATGCAATAGTAGGAAATCTCGGCAACGGATTAAGAAAATTTAACTCAGCCGGTGTTTATCAGGGTTCATCTTTCACGGGTAGAGTAGATTTCTGTGACCTGATGGCTGATCAGTGCACAATGCTTTACACAACTGAAGGAACGACAATTTTCAGTCATGATATTTGCACAGATACTCCATTACCTAATTTTGCTACAGGTCTCGGCGGAAATGCATACGCATTAAGAATCAGACCTAACGGGGAAGTATTAGTTGCGAACGGAGCAAATGTTAAAAGATTAAGCTCAACAGGAACTGTACTTGCAACTTATGATGTAGCGGGACAGGACTGCTGGTTTGCATTAAACTTAGATCCGGATAACTCTTCATTCTGGAGCGCTGACTTCTGTACTGCAAATGTTTACAGAATTGATATAGCAACAGGAGCAGTATTAACTACTTTCAACACAGGTACAGGCGGAAGCACTGTATTCGGGCTTGGTGTTGTAGGTGAAATTACTGCAGCAACATTCCTTTATATTGATCTGACACCTCGAACTGCTATCAATCCGATAAATACTCAGCATTGTGTAACAGCAACTGTAACAGATCAGAACGGTGTACCAAAAGCAGGTGAAATGGTAGACTTTAAAGTTGTCGGAGTTAACGGTGTTCTTACAGGAAGTATTTTAACAAACGGAAGCGGTCAGGCACAATTCTGTTATATCGGAGCAAATCCGGGAATTGACACGATATTCGGAACTATACGCTCAAACAGTCAGCAGGATACAGCTTTCAAAACATGGGATGGTGCTCAGCCTGTTGAGTTAAGTGCATTTACAGCTTCTGTTGACAAAAAAGACGTAACTCTTAACTGGTCAACTTCAGAAGAACTGAACAACTCAGGTTTCTATATAGAACGTTCACTTGTAAACAGCAATGAATGGACTCAAGCTGGATTTGTAGCAGGAAACGGAACAACATCCGAGCCGGTAAGCTATACATTCAGGGACAGAAATCTTGCATCAGGAAAATATAATTACAGACTGAAACAAATAGATTTCAACGGTAATTATGAATACTTCAACTTAAGCAATGAAGTAGAAGTTGGCGTACCTGAAGCATTTACATTATCACAGAACTATCCGAATCCTTTCAATCCTTCAACTAAAATCGGATTTGATTTACCGAAAGACGGAAATATTAAGCTATACGTCTATGATAACAGCGGTAAACAGGTTTCAACAATCGCTGAAGGTTTCAGAACAGCCGGATATTATACTGTTGAATTTAATGCATCAAATCTTGCCAGCGGTGTTTACTTCTATAAATTAGAGTATTCTACAAACGGACAGACATTTGACAAAGTAATGAAGATGAGCGTTGTAAAGTAATTCTCGTTCATTCACAGAAACAATTTATTAAAAGCGGGCTTGAAGAAAGCCCGCTTTTTTTATCTCAAAAAACATCTATAAATTTCTCCCACTTCTTCAGACAAATTTTCTGATACACACCTTATTCATTTACAAAAGAGACGAAATAAAAAATGACTATATAAGGATTGTATACAATTTTATGGATTGTTACTGAAGCAAATCCCGATTAATTTTGAGCAGTTCAAAAAGTTCTCTGAAAAATAATTTAATAAAAAAAATCTTTTATTTCTGATTTCAAAAAAAATCAAATCAGAAGGGATGAAAAAATTAAATAAAGCTTAAATCTAATTTTAAACTTCATAGAGAATTTATTTCCCCATTTTCATTTCCCTTCTGATTATTATTACAAATCACATTTAACGAAAGGAATTAAAATGAAAACTAAATTGATAAAATACTTTCGTTCATTAATTGTATTATTTCTTTTAATTTTCGGAAGTGTCAGTATTTCCGGAGCGGCATTGGACAGTAAGGGTACGAATTTCTGGCTGATGTTTCCGGGAAATTTATCAGGATCTGATTATTATCAGGCATTATTTATCACAAGTGATTTTAATACCAGCGGTACTGTCTCTATTCCCGGTATTGCTTTTTCAACTCCATTTAATGTAACAGCAGGAACGGTGACTACAATTAATTTCCCTCAGCTGGTCGATGTTCAGACAAACGATGCAGTGACAAACATGGGGATACATGTAACGTCAGTTGATGAAGTTACAGTTTACGGATTAAACAGAAGGTCAGCCACTACTGATGCATTTTTAGGATTGCCTGTTGACATTCTTGGAACTGATTACATAGTTCTTGGATACGAAAATGTAAACGTTGTTAATGCCACGCAATTCGGGATTGTTGCAGTCAGTAACGGAACAACAGTATCAATTACACCGACAGAAACAACGGGACCTCACCCTGCCGGTGTAGCTTATAATGTCAGTCTTAATGAAGGTGAAACTTATCTTCTGAGAAACGGAAATTCCATGCCAGCTGATTTATCCGGTTCACTAATAACTTCAAATTTACCGGTAGCAGTATTCGGCGGACATCAGTGCGCAAACATCCCTGCAGGATATTATGCATGCGACCATGTTGTAGAACAGATTCCTCCGTCAACAGCATGGGGGAAAAATTTCCTAACGCATCCTCTTGCAACCAGATTAAACGGCGATACATGGAGAATACTGGCTTCTGAAGACAATACTAATGTTTCCATAAACGCAATTCCGGAACCGGTGATTAACAAGGGACAGTTTATAGAAAAAATTATTTCTGCACAGTCAATCATAACATCAGATAAACCGGTTCTTGTTTCTCAATATTCAAACAGTTCAACATTTGACGGAGTCACATCTGATCCTTTTATGATGCTGATACCGCCATATGAACAATTTCTTGCAGGATATACAGTTTCAACACCTGCAGCTGGATTCATTCAGAATTTTGTAAATATAGTTGCACCAAATTCAGTCGTAGGAGCTTTAACTCTGGATGGTGTTCCGGTTCCTGTAGTAGCATTTACACCTATCGGAGCCAGCGGATTTTCAGGTGCAAGTATGCCGATTGCTTTAGGTACACATAATCTTGCTTCAACTCTGCCATTCGGATGTTTCATTTATGGATTTGATTCTTATGATTCATATGGATATCCCGGCGGTCAGGCATTATCACAGATTGCTATTGTCTCTACATTATACATAACTCCGAGAACTTCAGTCAACAGAATAAATACTCCGCATTGTGTAAACGGACTGGTAAAAGATCAGAACAATAATCCTTTGCCGGGAATAAGAGTTGATTATGAAAGAATCGGTGTAAATCCGGGAGTCGGTTTTGCTTTTACTGATGTAAACGGAATAGCACAATACTGTTATACAGGAACAAATATCGGTCAGGATATGATAATCGGGACAACAGGGAGTTTGAAGGATACTGTATACAAAACATGGGAAAATCCTCTGCCTGTTGAATTTTCGCTGTTTACTTCCACAGTCAGCGGAAATGACGTAACATTAAATTTTGCCACAACCGAAGAGATTAATAATTCCGGTTTTGACATTGAAAGAAAGACTTTAAGCAGCAGCGAATATGCAAAAATCGGATTTGTTCCGGGAAACGGAAGTACAAATGAACCGGTAAGTTATATATACACTGATAAGAATCTTAATTCGGGAAAATATAATTACAGACTGAAACAAATTGACATAAACGGGAATTTTGAATATTTCGAATTAAGCAATTCAGTCGAAATTGCCGTTCCGGATAAGTTTACATTATCGCAAAATTATCCGAATCCGTTTAATCCGTCAACAAAAATCGAATATACATTACCTGATGACGGAAAAGTTCTGCTTACAATTTATGATAATAACGGGAAGGCTGTAGCAACTCTCGTTAATGAAGTAAAGAATGCAGGCTACTATACTGTCGAATTCAATGCATCCGCATTATCAAGCGGTGTATATTTCTACAGTATAAATTACAAAGGATTGAACAAAGTAATGAAGATGACAGTACTTAAATAAAACAATCACTCTAAAACAAAAAGGCGGACTTTGCTCCGCCTTTTTTATTTTAAAACCGGAATTAATCTTTACATTTTATAGCTGTTAAGAATTTTCATGTAATTTGCTCTTTCATAAGCAGCAGGCTGTTCTACTGAACTGTAATCCATACTTCCTTTCATAAGTGAAATTGAGTCATATTCATTTTCATTCATCCAGTTCTGCAAATCTGTTATTACATCACTGATCTTATGAATACCGTGTCGGAGAAGTTCTGAGCACATCATGGCAACATCTCCTCCTACCATCATTACTTTTAGAACATCTGTATAATCGATTATACCGCTTGTTGCAGCCAGACTTGCTCTAATATTATTGTGAAGTATTGCAATCCATCTGAGAGGCAATCTCAGTTCCCAACGGTTACTGAGTTCGAGATTCGGGTATACTTCAAGTTTATCCAGATCAATATCCGGCTGGTAAAACCTGTTGAAAAGTACAAGAGCATCAGCGCCGGCTTCATCAAGTTTTTTTGCCATGTTTGACATTGAAGAAAAATAAGGGCTTAACTTAACTGCAACCGGAATCTTAACAGCACTTTTTATTGCTCTTACATCGTCGGTATAAATCCTTTCGACACTTTGTCCGTCAATTTCAGCATCTGTAGGAATATAATAAATGTTAAGTTCAATACCGTCAGCACCGGCTTCTTCGATTTTCCTTGCAAAATTAATCCAGCCTCCGTTACTGACACCGTTCAGACTGCCGATAACAGGGATTTCAAGAGACTCTTTCAGTTTTCTTATATGATCTACATATTCTTCAGGACCCAGATTATATTCTCCTTTATCCGGAAAATATGAAAGCGCTTCTGCGTAACTGTCGGCAGTTGTAGTCAGAAAATGATCAAGTTCATTTGCGTCATGAGAAATCTGTTCTTCGAACAGCGAATAACAGACAAGTGCAGAAGCTCCGGCATCTTCAACAGATTTTGCCGAATCAATTGATTTTGAAAGAGGGGATGCGGATGCTACTATAGGATTCTTTAATTTTAAACCCATGTATTCAGTTGACAAGTCCGGCTTCATAATAATATATTTTAAAAATTTATAAAAAAATCATTTTCATTTCACGTTTTTTCATTTTCTTTAATTCCGTTTTGTTCGGAAAGATGCTTGTATAGTTTCCATTTGTTCCATACATCTTCCTGCGCAAGCTTAAGTAATTTTCTGGCATGTTCCGGTTCAGACTTAGTCAGCATTTTGTATCTTGTTTCGCTGTAGAAATAATCATCCAGTTTTATCTTCGGTTCACCGGAATCCAGTTTCAGAGGATTTTTACCCTCATTTATTAATTCAGGATTATGTCTGAAAAGAATCCAGTAACCGCTGTCAACGGCAGCTTTCTGATGTTCAATTGCCTTTTCCATATTAAAGCCGTGAGCAATGCAGTGAGAATAAGCTATGATAATTGACGGACCGTCAAAAGCTTCCGCTTCCATAAATGCTCTAAGAGTCTGAGTATCGTTTGCTCCCATAGCAACTTTAGCAACATAAACATTTCCATAATTCATTGCCATATGCGCCAGATCTTTTTTTGGTGTGGCTTTCCCTGAAGCTGCAAACTTAGCTACAGCCGCAAGTCCTGTAGATTTCGACATCTGTCCGCCGGTATTTGAGTAAACTTCTGTATCCAATACAAGGATATTTACATTCTTTCCTGTGGAAATGACGTGATCAAGTCCTCCGAATCCAATATCATACGCCCAACCGTCACCGCCAATTATCCACACAGACTTTTTAATAAGATAATCTGCAACAGACTGCAGGTTTTCAGAATCTTCAGACTTAATGGATTTAAGTATTTCCTTCAGTTTATCAATTCTGCTTCTTTGTTCATAAATACCTGGTTCATCAGACTGATCTGCATTAAGTATTTCATCTACAAAATCATCACCAAGCTGTAAGGCAAGTTTCTTCAATAGTTCTGATGCAAATTCTTTGTGTTTGTCAACGGACATTCTCATTCCCAGACCAAATTCTGCATTATCCTCAAAGAGCGAATTTGACCATGCAGGTCCTCTTCCCTCATTGTTTTTTGTCCAGGGAGTAGTCGGCAGATTTCCTCCGTAAATTGACGAACATCCGGTAGCATTTGCAATAATTGCCCTGTCACCGAAAAGCTGAGAGACAAGTTTTACATAAGGTGTCTCGCCGCAGCCTGTACATGCACCCGAAAATTCAAAAAGCGGCTGAAACAGCTGTGTGCTTTTTACAAGACCTGTATTAACAGCTCTTCGGTCAAATTCCGGAATAGTAAGAAAATAATCCCAGTTTCTGATTTCCTGTTCGCGCAATTCAGGCTGAGGCTTCATATTCAATGCTTTAAGCTTTACCTGTTTCTTGTTTTTTACAGGACAGATTTCAAAACAAAGCGTACAGCCTGTGCAGTCTTCAGGAGCAACCTGAATAGTATATGCATTATTTTCACCGAATTCTTTTCCTTTTGCCTTTACAAATTTAAATGTATCCGGTGCACCCTTTGTCAGTTTTTCATCATAAACTTTTATCCGAATGCATGCATGCGGACAAATCATTGCACACTTTCCGCACTGAATGCATATCTCTTCATCCCAGACGGGAATGTTCATTGCAATATTTCTTTTTTCCCATTGCGCAGTTGAAGTCTGAAAAGTACCGTCCGCCGGCATTTCACTGACCTTTACATCATCTCCGTTTCCTTCAATCATCCGGCTTATTACTGACTCTACGTAATCCGGAGCTTTTTCCGAAACTACAGGTCTTAGTTCAATATTGCTTGCTTTTTTTCCTTTGAGATCTACTCTGAACAGTTTGGCTAGTGTTTTATCAACAGCTTCATAATTTTTTATTACTACATCTTCACCTTTGGAAGAATATGTTTTTTTAATTGAATTCTTTATCTGCGCAATTGCTTCATCCTGTGGAAGAACGCCTGAGATTGCAAAGAAACAAGTCTGCATGATTGTATTAATTCTTAATCCCATTCCCGTTTCACCGGCAACTTTAAAAGCATCAATTACATAAAAATTCAAATTCTTCTCAATAATCTGTTCACATACTTTCTGCGGCATTTTATCGAATACTTCATCCTTGCCGTAAACAGTATTAATAAGGAAAGTTCCTCCGGGTTTTATGTTCTTCAGCATATCAAATTTTTCCAGCAGATTAAAAAGATGACATCCGATGAAATCAGCTTTCTGAACAAGGTATGTTGACTTAATAGGATTTTTCCCGAACCGAAGATGGGAGACTGTAGTTGAACCGGACTTTTTTGAATCATAGACAAAATATCCCTGTGCATAATTATCCGTTTCTTCACCTATAATTTTAATGGAATTTTTATTCGCGCCTACAGTGCCGTCGGAACCTAAACCGTAGAAAAGAGCACCGATTTCTTTTTCAGACTGAATTGTAAATTCCCTGTCGTATGCGAGACTTTTAAAAGTAACGTCATCTTCAATACCGACAGTAAAATGATTCATAGGTCTATCCTTTTTCAGTTCATCAAATACAGCTTTTACCATTGCAGGTGTGAATTCCTTTGAAGAGAGTCCGTATCTTCCGCCTGTAATGAAGGGCATTTTTTTAAACGGGGGATTCTTGCTGCTCATTGCTTCGCTTACTGCCGTTACAACATCGAGATAAAGCGGTTCACCTGTGCTTCCTGGTTCTTTTGTTCTGTCAAGCACTGATATACTTCTGACAGTTTCCGGAAGTTTACTTATAAAAGATGATACATCAAACGGCCTGAATAATCTGACTTTAAGCAAACCGACTTTTTCATTCCCTTTTTCAGTCAGATATTCTATTGTTTCCTCAGCTGTTTCACAACCAGATCCCATCATAACAATAACTCTTTCTGCATCAGGAGAACCGTAATAATCAAATAAATTATACCTTCTGCCTGTCAGCTGAAAAAATTTATTCATGGCATTTTGCGTAATTTCCGGGCATTCATTATAAAACTTATTAACTGTTTCCCTTCCCTGAAAATAAACGTCAGGATTCTGGGCAGATCCGCGCATTACCGGCTTATCAGGTGTCAGAGCTCTGCTTCTGTGAGCTTTGACAAATGTTTCGTCAATCATTTCCTTAATGTCATTAATGTCCAGCTGTTCAATTTTCATCACTTCATGCGAAGTTCTGAATCCGTCAAAGAAATGCATAAACGGTATTCTTGATTCGAGAGTGGCTTTTTGCGAAATGAGTGAAAAGTCCATTACCTCCTGAACGGAATTTGAACACAACATGGCAAATCCTGTCTGACGAGTTGCCATTACATCACTGTGATCACCGAAAATAGACAATGCCTGCGTAGAAAGTGATCTTGCAGTTACATGAAATACCGTAGAAGTAAGTTCGCCGGCGATTTTATACATATTCGGTATCATAAGAAGAAGTCCCTGTGAAGCCGTAAATGTAGTAGTAAGAGATCCGCTCTGAAGAGCTCCGTGAACAGTTCCTGCTGCTCCGCCCTCACTTTGCATCTCAATCACCACCGGTACTGTTCCCCAGATATTCTTTAATCCGGAAGAAGACCATGAGTCCGATAATTCACCCATTGGTGAAGAAGGCGTTATTGGATAAATTGCAATTACTTCGTTAACTTTATGCGCAACATAAGCTGCAGCTTCATTTCCGTCAATTGTTACTTTTAATCTTGCCATTATTAATTAATTCTGATTCGAAAATTCTGTTTAGTATTATATAATTTTCTTTACATAAAAATAAGAGAATCAATTTTTAATGTGTATGACATATGTCATAAATTTGAAAATTTGTTAAAAACTTATTTTGGAAATTATGATATAAAGTAATTAAATCAGATTTTTTCGTTAAGATAAGATTATTACACAGAAACTAAGTATTATAATTATTATTTTAACACATTCAAAAAATTAATTCTAAAAACTAAAAGTAAAAGTTCAATTGGAAACAAAAGAAGAAATTATTGAAGTTGAAAGTGTGGTTGTAAGATTTTCCGGTGATTCAGGTGACGGGATGCAGCTGACAGGCATGCAGTTTACTGATACTGCTGCATTTCTGGGAAAGGACTTAAGTACATTTCCGGAATTTCCTGCTGAGATACGCGCACCTGTCGGAACTCTTGCCGGGGTATCTGGATTTCAGGTTCATTTCGGAAGCAAGGAAATATATACTGCCGGTGATCAGTACGATGTGCTTGTTGCCATGAATGCTGCCGCATTGAAAGTGGATTTAAAAAATCTAAAGAAAGGCGGTATTATTATTACAAATACTTCAGGATTTGATGCAAAAAATCTCAGGCTTGCCGAATATCCGGAAGGTGTAAATCCTCTTGAGGATGATTCTCTTGAAGATTACAGTCTGTATAAAATGAATATATCAAGTCTGACAAAAGATGCTCTCGCCGGATTAGGTCTCAGCAATAAAGAAATTGAGCGATCAAAGAATATGTTTGTTCTCGGGCTTCTGTACTGGATTTTCGACCAGTCTCCGGATTATACAATTAATTTTATAAAGGAAAAATTTTCTGCATCTCCGAATATTGCCGATGCAAATATCCTGGCAATAAAAGCAGGATGGAATTACGGTGACAATACAGAAATATTCAATACACGTTTTAAAATCAGCGCTTCGAAGCTGCCTGCAGGAATTTACCGGAGCATTACAGGAAATAATGCAGCTGCTATTGCTTTGATTGCGGCTTCTCATGTATCAGGACTGCCTCTTTTCCTCGGGTCATATCCGATAACACCTGCTTCAGATATACTTCATGAACTTTCGAAGTATAAAGAATTTGAAGTTAAAACTTTTCAGGCTGAGGATGAAATAGCTGCAGTTTGTTCTGCAATCGGCGCATCTTACGGAGGTTCTCTCAGCGCAACGACAACTTCAGGACCCGGCATGTCTCTGAAAACTGAGTCGCTGGGACTTGCTTTAATGCTTGAGCTTCCTTTGGTTGTAATAAATATTCAGCGAGGAGGTCCTTCAACAGGACTGCCTACCAAGACAGAACAGTCAGACTTGCTTCAGGCGATGTACGGACGTCACGGCGAGTCTCCATTGCCTGTAATTGCTGCAGAATCACCTTCAGATTGTTTTGATACTGTTTATGAAGCAAGCAGAATAGCACTGGAACATATGACTCCTGTTATAGTTTTAAGCGACGGGTACATTGCAAACGGTTCCGAACCTTGGAGATTTCCGAATGAAGCTGATTTAAAGCCGATAGATGTGAAATTTACCGATAAACCAAATTCTGATAACGGTGTCTTTCTTCCGTATAAACGGGACGAGAAACTCGTCAGACCAAGGGTTAAACCCGGTACAAAAGGACTCGAACACAGAATCGGAGGACTTGAAAAGCAGAATGAAACCGGGGACATTTCATATGAAGCAAAGAATCATGAAGTAATGGTTAAGTTCAGAGCGGCAAGAATAGAAAAAATTGCAGATTATATTCCTCTGCAGAAAATTGATACAGGTGCGGATAAAGCAAAAGTACTTGTGCTCGGGTGGGGTTCAACTTACGGCACAATTAAAACTGCAGTCGGTGAATTAATTGAAGAAGGAAAAGACGTCGCTCATATACACGTTAAATAT
>JAEUSI010000086.1:0-3665 GCA_016788375.1 Ignavibacteria bacterium
GAACGATTCCTGAATCAGGTTTGAATTTGATGCGGTGATTCCCACAAAACAGGAAGCGTAAATAAAATGTGATAAATTATGACTTTGCTGGTTTTGGTGAAACGAAGAGAATCCTGACTGACAACGAACTTAACTTCCTGTTGATCTGCCGCTGGCGGATAGAGCCTTTCTTGCAAGACGGGCAATACAAATGACGGCGGAATATCATTAACATATAAAATGATCAAACATCTTTATAAAATGATATTGCCTTTTCATCAACTTCAATTAAACCGCCATCATCAAACACTGCTCTTTCACCAATGACAGATACATATTCAATTTATTTTATAGTTTCCTGCCGTCCGGATAAACGGCAGGAATATTCGGATTTCTGTTATAACTTTTTACTTTAGATACATCATTTTAGAATACATCAATTCATTTCCCATATTAAGAGAATAAAAGTATATTCCCGAAGAGAATTTATCTGCATTCCATTTCAGGCTGTAATAACCTTTCCCGTTTACATAAACGATTATTACATCTATAAGCTGTCCTGCCAGATTGTAAATTCTTATAACAGCATTACCGGTGTAATTATTTTTTACGTAGAACTTTATGGTTGTCGACGGATTGAACGGATTCGGATAATTACCGAGCAGTTTGAAATTACCGGGAATATTCAGTTCAGCTTCATTTACAGTTTCACTTTCTTCGTTGTTTACGCGGGTTGGATTTCCGAAACTCGTAAACGGACTTATCACACCGTATGCTATGCTTAAATTAATTATCTGCTGCTTCAATGCAATCGCTTCGGGACTTAACGGATCAAGGCTGTAATACTGTATAAGAAGGTTTTCGATTTTCTGCTTTGCCCAGATCTTTGTGAGAAACTGATACCTAACATCAGGAGTATCAATTCTGCTGAAATCGTAATTATATGTTACCGGCTGATTGAACGCTCTGCCTGATAATGTTACTGTAAGGGGTCCGGCTTCCGTGTATCTTCCGGAAACTATCATCTGCTGACCGATATAAAGATTTTGAAGCGGATCGGGATATACGTTGTTAATAAACTGTGACGAGAATGATACAGCAGGACTTAACAGCACTGGATTCTTAATTCTTCTGTAAAAATTTGTGATCCTTTCTTCCACCTGATCATTCAGAAGAAATTCGGCAAATCCGTTGTTCTGTGACGACATCAGAGTAAGCAGCTGCTGGTCTACATCCGTTCCAATTCCGAATGAGTAAAGAAATATTTTTGTCTCTGTTGTCTGTATAAGATTTCTGATATGAGCCAGCAGTTGTGGTGTGTTTATTATTCCTGTTGTGGGAAGACCGTCCGTCAGAAATATTATTATATTCGCAGTGCTGTCATTTGCAACATTGAAATGGGGAACAGCAACAGAGAATGCTCCCGATATGTTCGTCGAACCGCCTGCATTAATATTCTGAATATAAGTCAGCGCAGAATCTCTTGTCTGCGGAGAATATAAAACATGACCGTTTCTGAATGAATATACGCTTGTTTCAAAATCCACAATGTTAAATTTATCTCCGGCATTCAGATTATTAACAATATAAGCTGCGGAATTTTTCGCCTGAACAATCTTTGTTCCGGACATGCTTCCTGATCTGTCTAGTATCAGAGTAAAGACTTTTTTGATTACATTCGCAGTTGTTCCCGGATTCGGCTCTGCTATGAACAGGAAGAATCCTCCGAGCGAATCAGGAAGCTGACTATCAGGAATTCTAGTCGAATAACTGAATAATCCGAGTTCGTTAAGATTAAGGGAATATTTTATTTTATAATTAACCGAAGGAACAGCATTGTACTGATTGCTTATAACCGAAGCAGTGTTTCCGTTATTCGTAATTGAAGTGAGCGGATTTAAACTGACTAATCTTATGCTGTCAATTGTCCTCGGTGAAGAAAGATTAAATGTAAGTTCCTGATACTCTATAATCAGATTCTGAATTAATCTGTAGTCATTCGGATAATCATAGTAAACACTTCCGAAATCGTATTTCAGAAGCTGAACGTATGTTATCTCAACTATCAGAAGCGAATCTCTTCTTACGGTTTCCGGAATTGAAAAGAATAATGGTTTTGCTCCGAGATAACTTCTCAGATTTGCATTCATTGTACCGCCGGGCAGGGTAGTATCCTGCGGACTCGGAGATATCGGAGCCGTATGCCATACTCCGTTTAATTTCCATTTCAGTTCCGTAGCGCTTGCTCCGTCCGGAAGCGGAAATGCATATGCTACAAGTTTGTCTGATCCGAGATTGTTCTGAAAAAGCTGCTGAGATTTTGTTACCGATACCTGCATTTCCACGGAAGTATTTATGCCTGTTCCGGAAAGTTTCAGGTAAACGCCTGTGGAAGCATTTACTACAGCAACGCCGTTTGAATATGAATTCAGATATGAAGCAAACAGCATGAAAGAAATGAGGCAGATTTGTAATGACTTGGTCATTTTTAAATCCTCCTTTCGGATTTATTGATGGCAAAAAAAGAATAATGCCGGAATGTGCTTTTGTTCTTGCCGGAAATTAAGATTTATACTTCCTTTTAACAATGCTTTAAAACAGTACAGAATGAGTCTGCTGGCAGTGATGATATTGCCAAAAAGGAAATCTCGGGGTTTCACACAACGTTATGGAAAGATATTTGGAAAAAGTCACATCCGAAAATGAATTTCATTTTAAATCCGGTTAGTATATTGTAACTTCATAAAATCTTAATTTCTTTCATGAAAATACTTTTTTTTATTCTGTCTGCATTTATTTGTTTTTTATTATCAGTAAATAGTTCTTCTTCCCAGAATATTCCCTATTACATAAATCTCGACACTGCTTTAACAAATAAGACAGACAGTGTATCCCTGTATGTAAAAAATCCGTTAAACCGGACGCTTCACATTACTTCTGTCAGAACTCTTACGCCTCAGTTTTTTACCAGTATAAGTTCTTTCAGTATAAATCCGTCAGACAGCGTGCCTGTCTGGGTTTATTTCAGAACCAATCAGAATATTACATACTACGACTTTATAATTTTTGAAAGCTCAGAACTTGATTATTCAATTGTACACTATCTCATTGCTACGGCAAAATATCCCGATGCAATGTACGGTTTCACGCAGGGACTCATTGACGAACCTCTGAAAACCGCTCTGAAAAATTTCTGCTCCACCAATACAAACAGCAATTATACAACTTCGCGCACGGCAATGTTTTCTACCATAGACGATTACAATAATGATGACACAATCGAATGTGTCTATACCGGAAGAAAGGTATATACTACCGGAATCCCGAGCGTAAATCCTCCTCAGAGCATGAATACGGAGCATACATTTCCTCAGGGATTCTTTAATCAGGATGAACCGATGAGAAGCGATATTCATCATTTGTATCCGACAGACGAAGTCGCCAACAACAGAAGAAACAATTATGATTTCGGTTATGTCGTTTCAAATATTACCTGGGAAAACGGAGGTTCAAAACTCGGCAATGATTTTGAAAATCAGCTTGTCTTCGAAGCAAGAGATCAGCATAAAGGAAATGTCGCAAGATGCCTGTTTTATTTTCTCATAAGATATCAGAATTACGGCGGATTCATGGATGCTAAACAGGAAAAGGTTCTCCGGCAGTGGAATCTTTCCGATACTGTTGAT
>JAEUSI010000086.1:3675-13524 GCA_016788375.1 Ignavibacteria bacterium
TAACAGAAGCCCGTTTGTGGATCATCCCGAGTTTATTGACAGAATTAAAAGCACTTATTCAGTCATTCCCGCAATTACAAAACCCGAAATTTCAGCTTCGCCGTTTAATATCACTTTCGATACTCTTGCCGTAAATGATACCGCCGGATTTTATCTGTCACTGTTTAACTACGGAACAGGCAGTCTGAATATCGCTTCCGTTAGTTCATCTGCTCCGCAGTTTATTGTAGAGAGCATGCCGGCCGTTGTGCCTCAGAGAGATTTCAGGTATGTTAAAATCAGGTTCAGACCCGATCAGCTGAATCATACTTTCACTTCAGTGATTACAATTGAAAATAACGACAGCAATATCACTGTTAATTTAACCGGATACAGCAACAGCACAACTGGAGTTGCAGTATTAACTCATCAGATGTCTTTTGAATATTCATTATCACAGAATTATCCCAATCCGTTCAATCCTGTCACTGTGATAAAATATGATATTCCTGCAGGGTCTGATAATTATGCTTCTCTGCAATTGGTAAAACTGGTGATTTATGACATTAACGGAAAGACTGTTGCAACACTTGTCAATGAAAAGCAGAATCCCGGAAATTATTCCGTGAGTTTTAATGCGTCTGATTTCCCGAGCGGTGTTTATTATTACAAATTAAGCGCTGATAATTTTACTCAGGCAAAGAAGATGATGCTTTTGAAGTAAATTCATGATTATAAAGATTAGTCTGGAATAAATTTTTTCTCTTTCCAAAACCTCCGTTCGTGAATGCTTTATTTCAGTTTACCAGGCAGGAGTTTTGTGTGCTGAATTTTGTTTTCTCCGTGTTTTGAGAATGCTTCTTTAAAAAATGCAGATTAAGGTTATCTTTGTTTCACAAAATAATTCAGCATTTTATAAACCAGCTTCGCTGTCATAAAATCCGGGAAAGGATTTTCTTTTTTAGGCGAGAGTTCGACTACATCAAATCCTACAACATTTTTCTTTTCTCCCGTAAGCTTCAGCAGCTTCATGGTTTCATCCCAGAAAAATCCGTTCGGCTCAGGCGTGCCTGTTGACGGCATCAGCGAAGGGTCAAAATAATCCACGTCAAATGTTATGTAAACATTTTCCTTAAGCGAACTGACTATTTTATTTATCCAGTCGAATCCATGCATCCCGCTGCGGATTTCAAATGCATAGAATGTATTTATTTTTTTCTTTTTAATAAAATCATACTCGGCTTTGCACTGAGCTCTAATTCCCACCTGCGTAATGTCAGCCGTGAATTCCGCCACCCTCGCGGCAAATGATGCATGAGAATACTTCGAACCTTCATACTCTTCCCTTAAATCCGAATGAGCGTCAAAATGAAGCACCGATAAGTTTTTATATGAATCATAATGAGCTCTGATCGGAGCAGTTGATATCGAATGCTCTCCCCCGATTGTAACGACAAATTTTTTATTGTCAATGTGCCTCTTCACATTTTCATAAATGAGATCAAGGACTTTCTTTCCTTTTTTATCTTTCAATTCAACAGGATTTAACGAACATATTCCGTTGCCTTTTTCAAAGCAAAGCTCTCTGTTAAGCTCATCGTCAAAAAACTCCACATAATGCGAAGCTTTGTAAATCGCTTCGGGACCTTTTGATGTGCCTTTGCCGTATGAAGTTGTCTGTTCATAAGGTACAGGAAGTATCACGATTCCGGAATCTTTGTAATTCGAATACTTCTCGTCAATTGCAAGAAAGTTATTCTTAATCGTCCTGTATTTTATTTTATTTTTCAATTTATGCTTTTCAGTTGAATTTGTATTCTTCCAGATCAAAAAGTTCTTTCAGTTTTTTTATAAGTTCGCTGTCGCCCGGGTTAGTCTTATCCGCTTTCTTCACGGAATTTTCATGCTGAACGGTATTCTTAATTTCCGGTTCAGCCGGTTTATATTCAGTTATGCTTTCGGGAATAATTGATTCTTCTGACTTTAAATCTTCGGATTCAGGGGATTTTTCAGTCAGGGATTTTTTTTTTACTGCTTCCAAGCCTGAAATTATTTTCGCCAAGTCTATTACTTCTTTGTTCATCCGGCAGAGTTCGGCGAGCAGAACTTCCATCAGGATTTTCTGATTTGATGAAAACTTAAATCTGTTTTCGGCTTCGAACATTACTTTCAGCAGTCTTGATATCTGTTCAGCAGAAAAGGTTTTCGCTTCCGCAGAATACTTTTCCTTAATAGAATCTGATTCGTCGAGAAGCTCCGTGTTTCCCGTTGAAATTACAGTCATCAGATCGCGGAGATGTTCGGTAATTCCGTTGAACAGCGTCTGAAGATCAAATCCCTTTGAATTGAGTTCGTTGAAATAGCTCAGAATTTCCCCGGCATTTCCTTCGCGTATAAATCCTGATAAATTAAAATAAATTTCCTTATCTGGAATATTTAGAAAGTTTTTTAATTCTTCATATCTGATTTTATCGCCGCAGAATGAAACCGAAAGATCGAATACTCCCTGTGCATCCCTTAATGCTCCGTCACCGAGTTTTGCAATCAGGAATAGCGAGTCTTCGTCAATCTTAACCTTTTCTTCCTTTGCAATTAGCCTGATGCTGTTGATTATTTCCGATATTTTAATTCTCTGCAGGGGAAATCTCTGACATCTGCTTGCAATAGTCGCGGGAATCTTCTCGGGATTTGTGGTTGCAAGTATAAAGATAAGATATTCCGGCGGCTCTTCGAGGATTTTCAGCAGTGCATTGAATGCCTGCTGAGTCAGCATATGCACTTCGTCAACAATGAAAAACTTATATTTGCCTTTTATAGGAAAAAACTTTGCGGCATCCTGAATCGCCCTGACATCGTCAATACCTCTGTTAGATGCTGCATCGAGTTCGAATACATCAGGATGATTTCCTGCCGTGATTTCCCTGCATGAATCGCAATCGTTGCAGGGTTCGCCGTCTCTGGGATTGCTGCAGTTCATTGCTTTTGAGAATATCCTTGCAATGGTTGTTTTGCCGACTCCTCTCGGACCGCTGAACAAATATGAATGAGCAGTCTTTTTTGTAATTATTGCATTCTTCAGTGTCTGAGTAACAAACTCCTGTGATGAAACATCTGCAAATTTCTGAGGTCTGTATTTTCTGGCTGAAACGCGGTAGCTGGACAAATTATTATTTGTTAAAAATTTCTTTAAACTATTTTCTGAAAGTATTCTGAATTTTATTTTTTGTAAAACTTACCTGAATTCGTATCTGATTTCATAAACATGCTGGTTTATTTCATTTTTAAATACTTCTTCGCTTCCTGTAACTGTCAGATTTTTAACTGATGTAAGCTTATCAAGTAATCCCTGTAATACATTATCTCCTATTTCCTGAAAATACAGTTTATTGCTTCCTTTCAGCAATATTAAAAATTCCTCATTACTGCCTAAACAGAAAATATTTTTTGAAAACGGACTGTAAAATATTTTATTCCTCAATACACTATTCAGTATCTCCCTGCTCTTTTCAGGATCATACATATACAAAGAACCGTAAAACACTGCGGTTTCAGGATTTGCGCATCCGAAAGAAGTTATCAGAATTTTATCCGAAGTTATTTCCTTTACATAATTTTCGGTTTTCTGAGATTCCTGCCTGTTCCAGTCCAGGATCTCATGCAATTTATTATACTGAAACATTCCGTAAATCAAGTTACTGAATATTAAAAAAATAATCACTGAATTTAACTTTCTTTCTGAACCGTTATATATACTGTTAAGTATTAAAAATGATAACATCAAAGCTAAATTTGAAAACATCAGAGAGGGAATTAAGTAATACTGTGCATAATGTTTTGCAACTATCAGAATCTGAATATTAAATGCGGCAAATATACCGGTTAACAATCTGACTGAATTTTTAATTAACTGATCTGAAATGCCGGATTTTTTTATTAACGAAAAAACTAATGTTATTAAGGTTAATATATAAGCTGATAAAAAAATCAGATCTTCCGAAAATATTAATGTAATGTTTTCAAAAAAGCTGTTTATATTAATAAAAGTCGGATTGCCCTGCCCATATTTACCATTAAAAATTATCAGGTCTTTTATCCATTTAAAGAACTGACTGTTCTGAAATAACAGCGGTAAGGTAAACACAAAGTAAGTCAGTGCACATGTGACAGAATAAATAATTTTGTTTCTGACTCCTTTTATTATAAAAAAAGGAATTATCAGTACGGGAAGGAAATTTAACTTTACGGAAATACCTGTACCGCACAATATGCCGAGAGCCGCAATAAATTTAAGCGGCTGCTGTTTTGTAATTTCATTTTTGTATAAATATCGGACAAAAAGACAAATCATAAGAAGTGCTGTCAGCATTAACATTTGCTCCAGACAAACTATGGTAAGACTGTAATAAATCATGAATGAAACAAACAAAGATATTTGTAAAAGAACTGAATAATACACATTACCAGAAGTTTTGTATGTAATAATACCGGTCAGTAAAACTCCCGCACAATTCATAAACAAGAATGTTCTCTGAATTATTTGCAGGTAATTTTCCGGTCTGATTAATACATCGGTAAGCAAATCATTTGATTTACCGGAGAAAAGGAAAAACAGTTTCATCGCTGCAGCCACTGTTAAATCAGCCGGAATGCCGTTGACCTGAAATGAATCTGCCGGGTATGAGAAAAATCTGTCGAACGAGAACTGTGTATATCTTACGGCAGTTCCCAGTAAAGCATAACTCTGATCATAGAGGTAAATATAATACGGACCGCAGGCATTATTTAAATTGTAAATTAAAATGAAAAGAATTACGGGAATTGTAAAAAGTAAAATATAAAATATTCTTTTCAATCCGATTGCTTAATGTCTTTTTAATTCCTTAACTCTATTTCCTGAATTCAACTTTCTTATCTGTGAACACATATTTAATTCCGTCTTCCACATTCTCAACGGGAATAATCTTAAGTTTCTCGAGTATTTCTCCCTGAATCTCCGCCAGATCCTTTTCATTATCTTTCGGAATGAGGACTGTCTTTATTCCGCTTCTTACTGCCGCAAGAAGCTTCTCGTTAAGCCCGCCTATCGGAAGCACATGCCCTCTCAATGTGATTTCACCCGTCATTGCAACGTCAGTTCTCACAGGACATTTTGTTATTGCAGAAAGCATTGCCATTATCATTGTAATTCCTGCAGAAGGTCCGTCCTTGGGAATTGCCCCCTCCGGCAGATGTATGTGAATTTCCTTATCCCTGAAATACGCTTCAGGAATTTTAAACAGTTTTGCATTTGCCTTAATATACGACAATCCCGCCTGGGCAGATTCCTTCATTATATCACCGAGCTTTCCGGTAAGTATAAATTTATTCGTGCCTTTCATTATCGTAACATCAACATTGAGTATATCGCCGCCCATTGATGTCCAGGCCAGTCCTATTACAGAACCTGTTTTGTTCTTATCACTGCTGTCTGCATGTTTGCTTTTGTATTTCTGAACCCCGAGAAATTTCTCCACAAGCTCATCAGAAACAGTTATTTTCTTCTTCGATTTCTTCGATGTGCTTTCCACAATCTCCCTTGTTGTCTTTCTTATTACTGATGAAATCTCTCTCTCAAGACTTCTTACACCTGCTTCACGTGTGTATTCCTGAATTATTTTCAGGAGTATTTCGTCCGGAAACTCAATTGTATCTGAAGTTAATCCGTGCTCCTCAAGTTCTTTCGGAATTATATGCCTTTTTGCTATCTGAACTTTTTCGAAATCAAGATAACTTCTCATTTCTATTATTTCCATTCTGTCAAGCAGCGGCAGCGGAATATTGTAATAAACGTTTGCTGTCGTTATAAACAGCACATTTGACAGGTCATAATCCACATCAAGGTAATGATCGTTGAAAGCCGAGTTCTGCTCCGGATCCAGAACTTCAAGCATCGCGCTTGCCGGATCGCCTCTGAAATCATTGCTCATTTTATCAATCTCATCAATGAGTATTACCGGATTAACGCTCCCCGCTTTCTTCATTGCCTGTATTATTTTTCCGGGCATGGAACCGATGTATGTCCTTCTGTGACCGCGGATTTCGGCTTCATCCCTTACTCCGCCGACCGATATTCTCACAAAGTTTCTGTTCAGCGCTCTTGCTATCGATTTCCCGAGAGATGTCTTACCTACTCCCGGAGGTCCGACAAAACAAAGTATCTGACCTTTCGGGGATTTTCTGATCTCTTTTTCCTTCAGTAATTTGAGAACTGCTATCAGCTCAAGTATCCTGTCCTTAGCTTTATCCAGTCCGTAATGATCTTCATCAAGAATTTTCTTTGCATGCTTCAGATCAAAATTGTCATCCGTGAATTTGTTCCACGGAACGCTGACCATCCATTCGAGAAAATTTCTTATGACGGAATGATCGGGTGACATAGTGGGAATTTTCTTCAGTTTTCCGAATTCCTCCATGGCTTTGTCATAAACAGGTTTCGGCATTCCGCTTTTTTCTATCTGTTCTTTAAGTTTAATCAGATCGGGATCCGTTTCGGTACCCTCCCCGAGTTCATCCTGCAGTATCCTTATCTGCTCCTGGACAATAAATTTTCTCTGATTCTTCTGCATTGTCTGATAAATCTTTGCATCTATTTCCTTTTCCACATTGAGTATCTCCATTTCAGAACCGAGAAGAAAAAGAATTTCATAAAACTGCTTATGCAGATCGTTTATTTCAAGGATCTGCTGCTTCTTGTGTACATCGGCATTTATTGTCGAGGCAATATAAAAAAGTTTTCTGTCCGGCTCTTTGATGTTTTCATATGCTACTAGAGTTTCCTGAGGAATAGCGCGGTTTGTCTGAACATATTCAGTGAACAGCTTGGTTGACTGTCTTATTAAGGCTTCAAGTTCGGTATCTTTTTTTACTGCGGTGGTTTTTATAGTTAAATCTGCCGTGATAAATTTATCCGAATGAAATTTATCCACTGTGGCAGTAACAAGCCCGTCCACCAGCACTTTTATCAGTCCGTTGGGAAGACGGAGAACCTGAAGAATTTTTGCAACCGTTCCTGTTTTATAAAGATTTTCATAAGTCGGTTCTTCAATCTTCTCGTCTATTTGTGTTATCAGAAGCATGAATTTATCCTTTTCGATCGAACTGTTAATCGCGGCTATCGTGGATTCCCTTCCTGCAAGTATCGGAAATATCATATAAGGAAATACTACAATGTCTTTCAGAGGAAGTACGGGTAATTTAGAAGGTATTGTAATATTTAAATCCGGTATCTGAGACTGTGTTTCGTATAATACTTCTGATTTCTCATCAGCTTCAGTATACTCATCAACCTCAACATTCTTATTAATCCTGCTTTTTGCCATTTATAGTATTTGGTCGTTTAATTTTAAAATAAATATAATTTTACTCGTGTATAGTTTCAATTCTAAACTGTCAGATTGAACTGCTGTTTATCACATCCGTCAGAAACGATGTGTTAAAACTTTGAATTTTATGATGGTCAATAATCTTTGAAGGATATAAAAGCAGTATTTCCGGAATGTAATTTTAAACCTTCATGTCTATCTCTTTCCACATTTTCAGCAGTCCTTCTTCGTCAAATTTTCTTCCCATAATCTGAATTCCGAACGGGAGTTTTTCCTTTGTGTTTCCTGCAGGTACAGATATAGCCGGTATTCCCGCAAGATTTACGGATGCAGTATATATATCATTGAGATACATTGCAAGAGGATCCTCAATCTTCTCCCCTAATTTAAATGCAGTGTTTGGCGTCGTAGGAGAAATAATAAAATCTACTTCCTTAAATGCATTTTCAAAATCATTCATAATAAGCCTTCTGACTTTCTGACCTTTTCTGTAATATGCATCATAATATCCTGCAGACAGTACGTAGGTTCCTAGCATGATTCTTCTCTTGACTTCCTGTCCGAATCCTTCCGAGCGTGTGTTTACATACATATCCTCAAGTGTTCCCGGTTTTTCCGAACGGTATCCGTATCTGACCCCGTCATATCTCGATAAATTGCTTGACGCTTCGGCTGATGTCAGAATGTAATATGACTGTATGACATATTTTGTATGCGGAAGAGAAATTTCCTTAACTGTAAATCCTTTTGATTTCAGATTTTCAATCTGACTTAGTATCCCTTCTCTTATTTCCGGATCAAGACCTTCTTCAAAATATTCCCGCGCATATCCGATTTTAATTTCTCCGGGATTAAAACTTTTCTCTGATTCAACCGGATAATTTCTTACTTCTTCCGCTGAAGATGTGCTGTCTCTTTCGTCATATCCGGAAATCACTTCGAGAAGGGATGCAATATCATAACTGTTGTTTCCGAATATTCCGATTGAATCAAATGAAGAAGCAAATGCCACAAGTCCGTATCTTGATATTCTGCCGTATGTTGCCTTAAGTCCCGTAATTCCGCAGAATGACGCAGGCTGTCTGATCGAACCGCCGGTTTCCGAACCGAGTGAAAGTAGGCACATGTTTGATGCAACGGAAACTGCGCTTCCTCCGGAAGATCCTCCCGGTACTCTTGTTTTATCCAAAGGATTTTTTACCGGTCCGAAATAGGAATTTTCATTCGATGAACCCATCGCAAATTCATCGCAGTTTACTTTGCCTATGATTATTGCATCTTCATTCATCAGTCTCTCAACTGCAGTTGCCGAATATACAGCAGTGAAATCATTTAACATCCTTGATCCGCATGTCAGACGCCTGCCTTTCACGGAAATTACATCTTTTACCGAAATTACCGCTCCGGCAAGCTTTCCGGCTGTTCCGTTTCTGAATTTTTCATCAACCTCCTCAGCCTGCTTAAGGGCATCTTCTTTAAACAGCGTAATAAACACATTAAGATCTTTCTGCTCTTCAATGTTTTCAAGATAACTTTCAACAAGTTTTTTACAGCTGAGCTTTCCCGAAAGAATTTCGGTTCTTATTTCTATTAAACTTTTTGGTATGTTTATCATTTAAAATAATATTTTTGAACTGCCTGAAGCATTTGAAATTAATAATTCCGGTATCAATTTCTGAAACTGAAAACGCAGACTCCGGCAGGAATATTGTATGACTGGAAAATACGGCTTAATATAACATTACTTTGCAGTTTTATCCTTATCGTCAGAAGATGTGATGTCTTTTTCAATGTCAGATGAAGCTTTCTTGAACTCTTTAATGCCTTTTCCGAGCCCCTGCATCAGTTCGGGGATTTTCTTGGCTCCGAACAGAACAAGCAGTACGATTGCTATTAATATAATCTCCGGTGTTCCTAATCCGAACATATCTCTTTACTCCTTTCCGCTTATCGCGGATTTATTTTAACTTATAATACGCTTTGTATCACGCTTTCAAAAATTCTTCTTCCGTCCGTGCTTCCGGTAATTTCCTCCGATGCTCTTTCCGGATGAGGCATCATTCCGAGCACATTCCTTTTTATATTCTGAATTCCGGCTATGCCGTTAACAGAGCCGTTTACATTTTCATTGTATGAAAAAAGAATCTGATTGTTCCCGATCAGTTCCGTCAGTGTCGCCTCATCACAGAAATAATTTCCCTCTCCGTGCGCTACCGGCAGTCTGATCTCTTCCTTGATTTTATATTCGCCGGTAAAAATACTCTTATTATTTTCCACTTTCAATGAAACTGTTTTGCAGATGAATTTAAGACTCTCGTTTCTCATCAGCACTCCTGGCAGGAGGCCGGCTTCACACAACACCTGAAATCCGTTGCAGATGCCGATGACAATTCCTCCATTTCCCGCAAACCTCACGATATCCTTCATTATGTTTGACAGATGCGCTATTGCTCCGCATCTCAGATAATCCCCGTAAGAAAATCCGCCCGGCAGGATTATAACATTTCTG
>JAEUSI010000087.1 GCA_016788375.1 Ignavibacteria bacterium
AGACACCAGTATCTGATACTGTTTGTATTCTCCTCCGATCACAACTACCTGTGAAACACCTCCTGTTGCAAGCAGTTTTGGTCTTATTGACCAGTCTGCAATTGTTCTTAATTCGATAGGTTTTGTGACAGATGATGTAACACTGATCAGCATTATTTCTCCCATGATAGAAGACTGCGGCGCAAGTGTCGGATCGCCTGTTCCTTCGGGAAGCTTTTCCTTTGCTGAAGAAATTTTTTCCGCGACTATTTGTCTGGCAATGTATATATCAGTTCCCCACTCAAACTCTACCCAGACTATTGATATTCCGGCGGAGGAAGATGACCGGACTCTTCTGACATTGGTAGATCCGTTAACTGCAGTTTCGATTTGAAATGTTACTAACCTTTCAACTTCGTCAGGAGCCATACCATGAGCTTCAGTCAATACCACTACAGATGGCGCAGTCAGATCCGGAAAAACGTCAACTTCCATATTTATGGCAATATAAGTACCGAATACTAACAACAGAGAGCATGCGATGACAACCAGCAATCTGTTTTGTAAAGAAAAATTTATTATTTTATTTAACATTTATTTAAATTTTTTAATGTTCGTGACCATGCGCAGGTATATTCCCGGACATTGTAGCCAGTTTAATATTGTATGCTCCTTTTGTTACAACTCTCTCTCCTTCTGATATTCCTGACAATATTTCAATATTAATTCCGTCACTCGCTCCAGTTCTGACCTCTCTTTTCTGAAAGCTCTCTCCCTCGGTCTGCACATATACATAAAATAACCCTTGCTCTTCAACCAAAGATGAAACAGGTACTGTCAAAGCATCATTAATTTCCTTTGAGATAAGATAAACCTGAACGAATGAACCCGGGATCAGACTTCCCCTGTTGTCAATTTCAAAATTTACAGGTACATAATAATTGTTATTTCCGGTTGTTCTGCCGTAAGAAATCAATCTTCCGTTTAAGTCAAGAGTATTATATACTTTGTTATCATATTCCGTCCTGAAATTTGCTGATGTAAATATTCCGAGTTTGGAAAAATACTGCTGTGAGACTTCAGCTGTAAGTAATAACCTTCTGTTTTTAGTTACGCTTCCTAACGGCTGACCGGCAGTAACGTACTGCCCCTCGCTTACAAGAATATCTTTTATGAATCCGCTCATAGGACTGAAAACGTTTTCTCCGTCACCGGAATAATTCTGAGAAATATTATCATAAATAATCTCAGCGCTTTGCAGAGCTTTTTCCCTTTCAAGAAATTCCTTAGTGGAAATAATATTATCCTTCACAAGTTCTTTTCCTCTATCATAATCTGAAAGAGCTTTTTCATACATTAGCTTAACTTCCTGAAATCTTACATCAATATTACCTTCTATTACATCACTGCCTTTTACACTGAATAACAATTCTCCTGAAGATACCTGAGCTCCGACTGTAGCATTGCCTTTTCCGATACTGACAATTCCCTGTGACTTTGCAACTACCATTGATTCATCACCCGGAGCGGAGGTTATCTGTCCCGAAGTTTTTATTACTTCATTGAATGACTTTCTTCTGATTTCCTGATTTGCGAAATCAATTTTCCATGCCTGCTCTTTGAGATAAGTTATGTCTTCTCCGCCTCTTTCCTCTTTTTGTTCAAAGAAAGCTGATTCCTCACTCGGATAAATGGTTACATTTTCTATGATTATCTGATCAAGAAATAATTCCGATTGAATATCAAAAATCAATTGACCTCTTCCCCCTGTTTCGGGAGTCAGGGCAAGCCGGAATATTCCCGGCGAAGAAGGAGCGTTAGATATGACGCTTTGTTCTTTATCACCTACTTTTAATCTTAGTGTTATTGTACCTTCAGTGAATGCCTTGAAAGATTCACCGAGATGAGTAAAATGTGCGGCGAAACTTGATTCATCTCCGGTTACTAATGGTTTGAACTCTACAAACAGTTCTGTTTTATCTGTATATAAAGTATAAGCTAAAGGTTCAAGCTCAGGTTCATCATTGCTTCCGGATTTATCATTATTGTTATCTTCCCCGCAACCAATAAATAAAACACTGATTGTAATTGCGAGTATGAATATTATATTTTTCATTATTAATAATTATTTTAAAATTATGTTTATAACCAAAAAATCTTTTATCAAAAAATTCACATCGGCAATACTTTTTTTATTTCGTTAAGAGCTGAATTAAATTTTGCGTACTCTGCTTTCAGTTCAGTAATTTTATTATCATGTTGGTATCTGTCCATCATCCCGCCTATCTTTCTCAGCTCATTAACTTTGGTTTTTATCACTTCGAGATTAGCCTGATCTAGGTTTGGTATTTTTTCCGGAATGGTTTTTATTAGAGAAATTATTTCTGCAACAGGTTCTTCCAGATGCCCGGACTTTCCACTGTTAATGCTTTTGCCCATAGATTCATTTATTTTCTCAACCTGACTCCAGATTTTTCCTGTCTCTGAAGTTGGAGTATTGGTTTTGGTATGAGGTTGAGTTTGTGTTGTGCTTTGCTGCTGTGTTTCGGTTTTATTTTTACTTGCTGTTTCTTTTTGTGAGGTTTTATTTTCCTCTTCCTTTGTTCCGCATCCTGAAATATAAACAGTAAATATAATACAGAACAGAATTAACATTGATGAAAATGTTTTCATATTTTATTATCGTTAAATCGTTTTTAAAAGAATATAATATCTTGCTTAGATCTGGATTTGTAAATTATGAATGGATTACGAAAGGGGCGGAGCTCTTAAGCCGGAATAGCTGTAAAGGATTTTTTTAATATTTGGGACGGACTTGTCAATTTGCAGATTAGAGACTGGAGGTGGAGAAGTATCTGTTATCAGCTGATCAATTTTATAATGATGTGATTGAAATTTTGTTTTAGATGAAAATACTAATTTTGAAAAATGATTGATCGTAAATAATTCTTTTTCACCTGAATGATTATAATTCTTAAATACTTCCGTTAATTTGAAATCATCGGAAGGTCCATGCTCATACAAAGAGTGATACTGAGAGGTACTCATCAAAACATCTTCATCATGATGATCATGCGGGAATATACTATGCCCTAGCACCATGACATATGAGAAGAAAAGAAATAATATTGTGAATTTTCTGTTGATCATTTTTTAGATTTGTAAAATTAGCTTATTTTTATTTTTAAGTAAAGCCATTAGCTCAACTTTTCCATAGCTCCGCAATAACTGATGTTAAAATGTGAACATAGTAGTAGTAATTTTTCTTTTCTGTTTTTTCTGTTTTGAGCGGACGATATTAATTCAATTGCTTAAAAAGATTGAGAAAACTATATTTGTACTCGTGAAAAATTACTTATCCAAAATATTTACGGTTTATATTCTTATACTTGCATTGATTCCTTGCGCGGATATTTGCACAATAAGTACATGTCTGACGGATGATAAACTTCACATTGAACAATCTTCAAAGGCAGACAATCATTGCAATGACCTTTGTTCACCGCTTTGTATATGCTTCTGTTGTAATGATATCACTTCTGTTTCAGATAAATTTTGTTTAAGTCATTTCACATTTCAATCCGCTTTTAAGCAAACTGAACATTCTCTTTTCTTCTATCACTTTTTAGAATCCGATTCACCGCCTCCAAAATCATAAATTAATTTTATAACGAAAAGTTTTCACCTGATCTGTTATTCATAACAGTTCAAAATTTTTTATTTAAATTAATTTATGATAAACAAAATCATTGCTTTTTCCATTAAGCAAAAATTAGTAATCGGTTTTTTAGTATTAATACTTATTCTGTTCGGAATTTATTCTGCTATAAAACTTCCGATAGATGCCGTTCCCGATATAACAAATAATCAGATTCAGATAATTACATCGAGCCCGACATTATCTGCTACCGAGGTTGAGCGTTTCATAACATACCCTGTAGAAATTGCAATGAAGAGTCTTCCTAATATTATTGAGATGCGCTCGATCTCAAAATTCGGAATATCTGTTGTGACAGTAGTATTTGAGGATAATGTTGAAACATACTTTGCACGAAACCTTGTGTTTCAAAAGTTGAAGGAAGCAGAAGAAAATATGCCGGAAGGACTGGGCAATCCTGAAATGGCTCCTGTGAGCACCGGGCTTGGTGAAATTTATCAATACATCGTAAGACCGGAAAATCGGAATGATACCACCTATAATAACATGGAGCTAAGAACAATTCAGGACTGGATCGTTAAAAAACAATTACTTGGAACCGAAGGTGTAGCTGAGGTAAACAGCTTCGGGGGATTTGAACAGCAATATCATGTTCTTATAAATCCTGACAAACTCAAGAGCTATGACCTGACACTTCGTGAAATTTATGATGCCGTGATTAATAATAACAGTAATGTTGGCGGTGGATCTATAGAAAAAAATTCCGATCAGTATTCAATAAGAGGAATAGGATTGATAGAAAAGATTGAAGATCTGCAGAATATTGTCATAAAAACTGACGATGGAATCCCCATATATCTTAATCAGGTTGCAGAGATAGAGTATGGAAAAGGGCTTAGGGTAGGTGGCGTAACACAGGACGGTAGCGGTGAAGTTGTTGCCGGAATTGTAATGATGCTTAAAGGTGCAAACTCTCGTGAGGTTGCACAAAGAGTTCATGAAAAGATAGAAAACATTAAGCCTTCACTTCCCGTTGGAATAACAATTGATGAATTTTATAACAGAGAGAACCTTATAGATAAGACTATTAAGACAGTTGAAACGAATCTGATCGAAGGCGGAATAATTGTAATATTTGTTTTGGTCTTGCTGCTTGGAAATCTCAGAGCAGGATTCATAGTAGCCTCAGTGATTCCGTTATCCATGCTCTTTGCAATTATTATGATGAAACTGTTTAACGTATCCGGAAATTTAATGTCACTGGGTGCAATTGATTTCGGATTAATAGTTGACGGAGCTGTTATCATTGTGGAATCTGTGATAGTTGCCCTTGCTGCAAAAATACATTTAAATAAAAAATCATTAGATAAAGAGGAATTTGATGAAACGATTTATTCTTCTTCCACTGCAATTATTAAATCTGCAATATTCGGAGTACTAATTATCATAGTTGTATATCTTCCTATCTTTGCGCTCGGAGGTATAGAAGGAAAAATGTTTAAGCCAATGGCATTCACGGTAGGCTTTGCACTAATTGGAGCATTACTTCTTTCCGTTACTTATGTTCCGATGATGTGCTCATTGATCCTTAAAAGAGATTTCAAAGAAAAGGAAACAATCGCAGATAAGATAATGAACGTACTGAAAAAATTCTATCTTCCAATACTAGAATTTGTATTGAGAAATAAGGTTTTAACCGTAGGTATTGCAATAGTATTTTTGATACTCAGTCTGATAACATTTACACGTCTGGGAGGAGAATTCATTCCTAAGCTGGATGAAGGAGACATTGCTTACCAAATCGTCCGTCTTCCGGGAATATCTCTTACCGAATCAATACGAATTGGAACACAAATCGAGAAAATATTAATGGAAAAATTCCCGGAGGTAAAAACAGTTGTAACAAAGACCGGCGCTCCGGAGCTTGCAACTGATCCTATGGGTCCGGAATTCAGTGATGTGATCGTAATTTTAAATCCTAAAGATGAATGGACCTCTGCCGAAAGTAAAGAGGAGCTGATCGAAAAAATTCAGAAAGAATTATCCGTTGTTCCCGGAATCGGACTCTCGTTTACACAGCCGATTGAATTAAGATTCAATGAATTAATAGCAGGTGCAAGAGGTGATGTTGCAGTTAAAATTTTTGGAGATGATCTGAGTATTCTGTCGGATGAAGGAAATGATGTTGCATCAATAATGGGCACTGTTCAGGGAGCCGAGGATATTTCAGTTCAGCAGGTTGAAGGTCTTCCGCAGCTGCAGATCAAAATATTAAGAGAAAAAATATCACGTTACGGAATTAATGTGGAAGACGTAAACAGTGTTATAGAAACTGCATTAGCAGGAAAGACTTCAGGGGTTGTGTTTGAAGGTGATAAGAAATTTGATATTGTGATAAAGTATGATCCGGAATTTAAGACTAATATTGATGCAATAAGAAGTATACTTGTAGCCTCTTCAGATAACTTAATGATACCATTATCAGAGCTGGCTGAAATTGATGTGAAAGAAGGACCGGCGGAAATCACAAGAGATAACGGTAAAAGAAGAATTGTCATTCAGGGAAATGTAAGAGGAAGAGATGTTGAAAGTTTTGTAAATGAGCTGAAATCTAAAATAAGTTCGGAGTTGAAATTACCTCCCGGATATTACATTGAATACGGAGGTACATTCAAGAATCTTGAAAGTGCAAGGCAGAGATTATTAATTGCCGTTCCGGTTTCCTTATTTTTCATATTCGCTCTTTTATTTGTTACCTTTAATTCAGTCAAACAGGGACTTCTTGTTTTTTCCGGGATTCCGTTTGCTGTAGTTGGAGGAATATTCGCTTTGGTTGTTAGAGATCTGCCATTTAGCATTTCTGCCGGAATAGGGTTCATTGCGTTGTTTGGAGTGGCTGTATTGAATGGAATAGTAATGATAGCGTATTTCAACCGTCTGGAAGAAGAAGGAATAACCGACGTTCACAACAGGATCATTTCCGGTACATCATCAAGGCTAAGACCTATATTAATGACCGCTCTTGTCGCTTCACTGGGATTTATTCCAATGGCAGTTTCAACTGGTTCCGGCGCTGAGGTTCAAAGACCTCTTGCAACAGTTGTTATCGGAGGTTTAATATCATCTACGCTTCTGACGCTGATTGTTCTGCCCGTGCTTTACGGAATATTTAATAAACATACTAACCCTGAATATACATTTGAAAAATCATGAAAGGGTTCTTAAAAAAAAATAAATTTAAAATAATAGCAGTTATTTTAATCATACTGCTTTCGGTTTTCTTTATCATGGAAATCAACCGATACAGTACTATTCCTGAACACATACATTCAATAGATGATAAGCCATCAGAACAACGAAGTGTTATAGAAAACATTACAGTGCTTGAGCGATCTTTACAAAAAGATCCTAATAACGTTAATATTATGATTCAATTGTCTGATCTTTACATTAAAATAGATAATAAAAAGTTGGCTAAAAAAACGGTTGCAAAAGTTTTAGAGATTGATCCTTCTAACAAGGAAGCCCATGAGCGTAATGAAAAGATAGACAAATGAAGCTCTTTAGTTACATTTAACTGAATATCAATTTCCAACATTAATAAATAAATGAAAGAGTTATTAAAAAATAGTAAGTTCAGGTTTCTATTAGTTGCATTAGCTTTTGTAGCTATATTTGAAGTATTGTCTATACTGAATATCCGATTTAACAATTATATAGAATTGCCGGTTTTTGCAGCAATAAGTATTCTGATTGGTCATAAAACAATTTTGAGCGGAATAAGAAATTTATTGAAGCTGAATTTTAAAAGCATTAACACTTTGATGTTCATAGCTGTATGCGGAGCATTTTATTTAAAGCAGTATCCTGAGGGCGCTATTGTAATAATTTTATTCACGCTTGGTGAAACACTTGAAGATTTCGGAATTGAAAGAAGTAAATCGGCGATGCAATCTTTAGTCAATGATTTTCCGAAGAGCGCAAATTTAAAAAATGGAAAAGAGAAAGTTGCAATTGAGAATGTAAAGACAGGAGATATTGTAATCGTTAAACCGGGAGATAAAATTCCCCTTGACGGAAAAGTAACGGAAGGAACATCATTTGTTGACGAATCAATGATTACAGGCGAGCCGATCGCAGTTGATAAAAGAATTGGCGATGATGTGTATGCTGGTACAATTAACACACAGGGATATCTTGAATTTAAAGTAACAAGAGAATCAAAGGACTCTACGCTTTCAAAAATAATTGAACTTACTTTTAATGCAACCAAATCCAAATCGGAATCTCAAAGGTTTATTGAGAAATTTTCTTCTTATTATACACCTTCAATATTAATTGTTTCTATTTTAGTATTTGCAATCCCGGTTTTATTTTTTAATGGAGATTTCGATGAATGGTTATTGATGAGTTTGACTCTATTGGTAATCGCCTGTCCCTGCGCATTGGTCATTTCAACACCTATTTCAATTTATTCTGCAGTTGGAAATGCTTCTACAAGAGGGTTGCTTATAAAAGGAGGAAAATACCTGGAGACAATGGGAAAGATCAAAGCAATTGCAATGGATAAGACTCGAACCATAACTCTCGGAAGACCGGTCGTGAGTGATATTATTCCATTTAACGGATTTAGTAAAGAGGATTTAATTGCATGTGCAGCGGGATTTGAAATTTTTTCAGAGCATCCTATTGCGGGGAGTATAATAGAAAAAGCAAAATCAGAAAATATAAATTATCATGAAGTAATAAATTTTAAATCGGTGACAGGTAAAGGCGTTAAGGGAGACTGCATAGTTTGTTCGGATACTCATCACTGTTTAGGTAGTCTTGATTTTATAACCGAAGAACATTCCGTAAAAGAAGATGTAGTAAGGCAGGTTAAAGAACTGCAGAATATGGGCAAGACCGCTTTAGTACTTAGTTCAAATAATTCTGTGGAAGGCATTGTAGCGGTTACCGATGAAATTAAAGATGACAGCGCAACTGCTATCAAAGAACTTATTTCACTAGGAATAACACCGGTGATGATGACCGGTGACAATGAGCTGGCAGCAATTTATGTTGCTGATAAGGTTGGAATTAAAAATGTAAAAAGTAAACTTTTACCTCAGGACAAATCAACAGAAATTGAAAATCTTATAAATCAGTTCGGGATTGTCGCTATGGTAGGTGACGGAGTTAATGATGCTCCGGCATTAGCCAGAGCAGACATAGGTATTGCAATGGGATCAGCCGGGTCGGGTATAGCAATTGAAACAGCAGATGTTTGCTTAATGAATGACAATTTAAGCTTAATTCCTTTCTTCGTAAGAATAAGCAGAAAAACAAATTCCACCATTAAGATAAATACAATATTTGCGATTGTAACTAAGTTCATATTTATTTTTCTGGCTGTGTTCGGTCTGAGTAATTTAGTCATGGCAATATTTGCAGATGTTGGAGTTACAATTTTAGTAATACTGAATAGTCTTAGACTTTTAAAATATAAATAAAACAAATTAATATGAAAGTAATAAAATTAGTTTTAATTACTGCCTGCTTATTATTTTTTGAAAAGGAAGTAATATCACAAAGCAAAATGAAGCTGGATGATGTAATTAAAATTTCTATAGAGAACAACCAGTCAATAAAGTCATCAAAATTTAATATAGAAAAAGAAAAAGCAATTAACCTTAAATCATTTAATATTCCGAAGCCGGAGCTTTTCATTGAATATGAAGGAGTACAGGGAAGCCTGAGTAATGCAGACAGCAGGAAAATCGGGATCTTGCAGATGATAGAATTTCCAACAAATTATTTTTTGCGTTCGGATGTTCAGGAATCACAAATCAAAGTCGCAGAGGAGGAGCTGAATAGTTCTGTCAATTCATTAAGAACAAATGTTAAACTTAATTATTATAACCTGCTTTTATTAAATGAACTTCTCAAAACTTCTAAAGAAAATTATAGAATATATGAAGACTTCCTGTTTACGGCTGAGAAAAAATATGAAGCAGGAGAATCGTCAAATCTCGAAGTTCTTGGAGCAAGAGTGAATAAAATCAAATTTGAAAATGAAATTAAAAATTTAGAATCGGAAATTAAAACATCGCAGTCTGAAATAAGGACTTTGATGAATGTTGATTATGATGTTACACCTGTTGAAGAAATTTCATATACGGAAGTAAGACTTAATAAAACAGAACTTTTAACGAAGGCGATCAATAATAATCCTGAATTAAAAATGTTGAATTTTCAAAAAGAAAAATTTTCTAACAAAATCTCTTTGTCAAAAGGAGAGCTGCTCCCCGATATAAGCTTTAAATATTTTAAACAGAAATTATTAGGGAATGATAACTACTGGGGAATGGAAGTCGGACTGGGAATTCCTCTTTGGTTTTGGTGGCAGCAATCGGGAAATATAAAAGAGTCGAACTATGAATATAAAATTGCATCAAGTGAAGAAGCAGGTTTTAGAAAGACACTAGAAAACGAAATAAATAAAACATTTGAAGAGTATGAAAACAGTTTAAGACAGGTAAAGTTTTTTAATGAAGAAGCATTGAAGGAAACGGAGGAGATTCTGAGGCAGGCAAAAAAGAGTTATGAAGAAGGCGAAATCGGATATGTAGAATACCTTCAGGCCCTTAATCTGGCTTACGAAACACGAACACAATATCTGAATTCAATTTACAATTTTAACCAATCAATAATTAAATTAGAAAAACTAACATCAGGGGATTTAAAATGAAAAATAATATAATGCACAAAATATTAACAGTGGCAGCAATAAATTTGATACTAATAATTTTTTACACAGGATGCAACAGCAAAGAGGAAGCAGTTAATGAAGGAACAGATGTCCATTCGGAAGAACCGGAACACAAAGAAGAGGGTGATACCCATGAAAACGAGGTTGCATTGAGTGAAGAGCAAATCAATCTTATGGGCATAGAATTATCTAAATTAGAATCTCAGAATATAAACGGATACATTAAAGTAAATGGTGAGATAATGTTGAACCAGGATAATGAATCCAAGGTTGGCAGCATTATTCCGGGAAGAGTCAGAAAGATCTATGTAAAGGAAGGTTCGTTTGTCCGAGCCGGACAAACACTTGCAGTGATCGAGAATCCCGATCTTATTAATGTTCAGATCGACTACATAAATGCGAAGAATGAATTTGAGTTTTCTAAACAGGAATACGAAAGACAGCAAAAATTGCGAAGTGATAATATAGGATCAAAAAAGAATCTTGCCGAGATCGATTTGAATTATAAAAGAGCTCTTGCAAATTATAAAACACTTGAAGAAAAGTTAACAAGTTATAAGATCTCAAAAAGCAGGTTTGATAATATTTACACTGATACAGTTGCTGATCTGCAGAGAAATTATTCTATCACCGCACCCATTTCGGGAAATGTCGTTGAAAGAATGATTACCATTGGTCAGTATGTAGAGCCTTCAACGGATATGTTTCATATTGTTAATACAACAACGGTATTTGTTGATCTAAGCATATTTGAAAAGGATCTGTCACACATAAAAGTCGGACAGAAAGTAATTATTGAAGAAGGTTCTAATTCTGGTAAAAGCTATGAAGGAAAGGTTTCTTTTATAAATAAGGTTTTCGATGACAAGAACAGGACGGTAAAAGTCAGAGTCACAGTAAATAATAAATCACAGGAGCTGTATCCTTTTATGTTTATAACTGCAAAAATTTATGTAAATAACGACAATGTATTAGCCGTACCGGTTTCAGCAATTGAAAGTGAAGGAGAAAATAAATACGTCTTTGTTAAAACAGATGAAAGAAGAAAAATTGAAACTCATGCTGAACATTCAGAAGGTGAAGAGCATAAGGAAGGTGAGGAGCATGAGCATGCAGATGGTGTTGAGCATAAAGACGGAGATGAGCATACAGGTGAAGAAGGGATCGTATTTAAAAAAATTCAAATCAACACCGGTATTTCGGATGATAAATTTGTTGAGATAATTCCCTTTGAAGAGATAAAGGAGGGTTCAGAGGTCATATCAAAAGGAACATTTTATTTAAAATCCGAACTGAAGAAAGAGGAGTTGGGTGAACACGAGCATTAAAAAATACATATTTATTCGTTTATTTTTCAAAATAAAAATTAATAAAATGAAAAAATTAAATTTTATGCTTATTGTTCTTTTGTTTTTGATATCATGTAAGTTATCAACAGCTCAAGTAAGTAAAATAATTATAGGTGTTGACGGATTTACATGTTCCCTTTGCGCCAAAGGAGTTGAAGAGCAATTCAAATCCTTGGTATTTGTTAATTCCGTAAAGGCAGATTTAAAAAAAACTCTCTTTTTTCTGGCATTTAAAAAAGATTCTGATATTAAGCTTGAAGAATTATATGATGCTGTTGAAGATGGAGGCTTTAGTGTAAGAGACATTGTGATTGAAGGAACCGGAATATTAAAAGTTGATAGAAATAAAATTTTCATATTTATCTCTCCGAATATTTCACCAATTTCATTGAAAAATATTCCGGAAAATTATTCAGATGGTAACACAGTGTGGATCGAAGGGAAATATTTGGACAAAAATTTAGATATAATTTCTATAAAGAAAATGCAGTGAAGGGAATGATCGCTACCGGAAATTCTTGTATAGTAGCAATTTATTATCATTACTAATTTTAAAACTCAAGAAATGAAAAAATTACTTATTTTAGTTTTACTTGTTTCTTTAATGTTGTTTTGTTCAAGGAATGATTCGTTAGATATTTTTACTTTAACAAAAACATTTTTTTTGAATCAACATAATTTACGTTAGTGATCTTATAAAAGTAAACACCGCTCGTTAAATATCTACCGTCAAATTCAGTTTCATAGCTTCCCGGTAAAAGTTTTTCATTCACAAGTATAGCTACTTCTTTTCCTAAGGCATCATAAACTATCAGCGTCACGTCGGACCTCTGACCTTTGTCGTTTGGCGTGACATCAAATTTAATTTTCGTTACAGGATTAAAAGGATTCGGATAGTTTTGATAAAGAATGAACTTGCCCGGAATAGTAGTTGAAATATTATTTATTCCGACTGAACTAATATTATTAAACATCCATGTATCGTTTTTATAAGCAGGATCAGAACCTCCAAAAATTATTAATTTATCAGAAGCCGGAATATAAATTGAAGTATGTCCCCATCGCCCGGTTGGTTTTACCAGACCCTGTGAGATAGAATCCCATTTCATGGAATCAATTGAAAACTTCCAAAGGTCTCCCAAAATTGTTTGAGAGTTCTGGCCGCCAAAAATTATTGCGTAGTTTAAATTTGTACATACAACAGGGCTGAACCATCTGCTTTCCGGTATTATAGAAGGCGTGTTGTTTGTCCAGATAAAAGTATTTAAATTTAAGGACCAGATATCACCTAATGCACCATTATGCTGTCCGCCATAAATAATCATCCTCGTTCTATCCGGAGTTGTGTACGCAGAATGAAGACATCTAAGCTCTGGATGAAAGGAATTTGTCCGTTCGGTCCACCTCAAGCTGTCAACCTGAAAATACCAAGTGTCTTCAAATCTTCCGCTTGTTGTAAAACCTGCGAAACTCACTAACCTCCTGTTAATTGGATCGAACACAGCTGCTGTCCCGTACCTTTTCAGCGGAGCCCCTGTTACATTGCCATCCGGCCAAAGTTCTTGCCAGGAATTGTTGCTGAGATTAAATGACCAAACGTCATTGTATAATTCTAATCCCTGACCTGACCATATTATCATTCGATTCATT
>JAEUSI010000088.1 GCA_016788375.1 Ignavibacteria bacterium
GAGAACCGGTATAATTTATCCTTACTGTATCAAAGTTATCTGCAAATCTGCCGTCAGAATTTATTGCTCTGACTAAGCTGTCACGGTCTGTTTCAGACTGCCAGAGCACGCATAAATCTTTTGCCACTCTGGGAGTAATAGTAGAGTACATAAAATTATTTGAAGAATTACCGTCTGATAAATTTGTATAAATAAAAACCGGCTGCTCAATATTTGTTGCCGGAAATGTCCACGGATCAAAGACCACAGTTGCTGTCGATCCCGGCGCGAGGTTGGAAACAGTTTTTGTGCTTGAATAGCCGCCAAGAGCATGAATTCTTGTAACTGTAAATGTTGCATTTGATAAACCGGCATTGAATACTTTGCTTTCCGGTGTAAATGTATTGCTGCTGAAATACTGATCATATTTTAAACCCGCATCTGCAATTCCCACATCTGCATAATATCTCGGTTCTGTTACAGCTTCAATCGCAAAGTCAAACGGAGAATCATTTTGCTCATAAGGATTTAAATTTGTCCCCAATGCTCCGACATAACCGTAATAATTGGCATTACGTCTCAATACTTGATAATCATCCGAGTAATAATTAATTGAAGTTACAGGTGTATTCCATTCACCAATATTCTGAGTCTGCACAATACCTGCATAAAAATCTGAATTGTTAAGTAAATAAGGTTTCGGATCCGTTATATTAAATGTCAAAAGCGTATTTGCATCTGAAGATTTTAAAATATAATCATTGGATCTTCCCACAAGGTTTCCGGAAGCGTCAAGTACAACACCGTAATACATTTGTCCTGCGACAAGTGCTGAATTATAAACCTGCACTCTGACTTTAGTAACTAATCCTTCTCCGTTAATTCTGTATTTATTCAGAAATGACCCTGTCTGAGTATAATTGATTCCGCTATAGTAGTCAGATGAATCTGAATATCTGTATGTATCCGAATTTGCCAGCTGTGTAACAGTTTTATGGTTATTTGAATTATCCAGATCGTTTTTGACATAAACAGTTATATCAGATGATCCAAAAGAAAAATAAGTATAGGGATTAAATCTGACTGTCTTGTATTCACCCGGTAAAACGGAAATCATAACGGAGTCTTTATAAATATTAACTCCGCTTATATCCAGATATACTTTCAGTGAAACCGGATCACCGGAGTTGTTTAAAATCACTGAGCTTACCGTATCGGGAGTTCCGTATGCGAGAGGAATTTTTGATTTTGTAAAAACTGCCGTAACCGCAGCATCATAATAATTAATGAAAGCGCTGTCCTGAACCGTTATGTTGTCCAGATAAAGATTATTTGAACAATCATTATCAACTGCAAATTTTAACTGCGTAGTTCCTGCAGGAATGTCTGTCATTTTGCTTCTCCACATGGAATTTTCCGGGATAAAGTAGTTTCCGTAATTTGGAGGAGCAGTTACAAGCTCTCCGCCGTTAGGATCTCCTGACATGGTTGTAATCAGATCAAAGTTCATTCCCCCGTCAGAAGTACCGTATATCTGCAGATTATCAAAAGAACTATAATCATAAGGTGCGTAAGCATAATCAAACATAAGCCTGGTTCCCTGAGCTGCTGAGGGAAATTCCGGTGTTGTCAGAAAATCATTTGCGATACTCGTGCAGTTTATAAGTTCTCTCATTACGCTCCCTGTGCCAATTCCATATGCACTAGCAGAATTATAGATCCAGAAATTCCCGGTATTCCAGTTATCAGGAGGAAATGAACCGGAAAAATTTTCAGACAGCAAATACTGATTAACAGGCGGCGGTTGTCCAACCTTTATATTATCGAGATAAATATTGTTCCCGCACATTTCATAAGAATAAAAATAAATCTGCGAAGCATTTACAGGCAGGGAAACTGAAATAGTTTTCCATTGTGTACCTGCCGGATAAAAAGCAGAGTTAGTCGGCGGAGCTGTTGAAAGCGAATCTTTGTCAAAAGTTGTGAGGTATTCCCATAAAAAAGTCGAATCATTCCAGTAATTTATTATAAGATAGTCTGTCACATTACTGTTTGAATCACCACGGGGAGCGTATGCAACATCAAATGAAAGAATATCACCGTTTTCAGTCAGTGTAAAATATGGTGTTCGCAATTCGTTGTAAACCTGTAAACAGCAAAAGTTACAGAAAGAAGCGCTGTAATTTCCGTTTCCGTAAGAACTGTACCCTGTTTGCTGCCATCCATTATATGCAGACCACTCATCAGGTGGAAACACAGCTGATTCAAAATCTTCTGACAGTTTCCAGCCGTATGAATTTTGCCTTAATCCGGAAAAAGAGGTTTGTGTTGTTTGTTTTGAAAATGATTCATGCAAGGCAGTTCTTGTATTTTTATCTGTATTAAGTTTTTTTTCACCGGTTTGAGATTTGATAATCACTTCCTGACCGGACATATTATTGTTGAAGAGAAGTATAAACATAAAAGCTGTTATTAAGAAAGATAAAATTGTTTTCATACTAATGTTTATTAATTTTTAAATTCATTTATATTCTTGTTCAGCAAAATTATATTGAAAACAGTATTTATACAAAGAGATTTTAATCAGATTTTAAACATCTTGTTGTAATTGGAGATGTCAAAATAGTCCGATAATTACCCGGAATTTAGCTTTTTACAATATATTTACTGATAATTTCTAAACAGAATTAAACTGAACTAAACTGAAAAACTCCATTTCAATATCGAATCTAAAGCTCATTAAACCGGAAGAGTGGTCTGATTTCAGAAAATTTGTCGCTTCACCGTTTTTTAATAAGGGAAGAAGTTATGAAGTGCTGGTTTCTGTTTTATCAAAATACCATCCCGGATTTGAATCTGATGAACTGACCAAGCAGTTTCTCTATAAAAAACTATATCCCGGAAAGAATTTTAAAGACAGTGTAGTGAACACACTTCTTTCAGGACTTAATCAACTGTGTGAGGAATTTTTTGTTTATCAGGATTTCCGGGAAAATCCAAAGCGGGATTTAAGGCTGCTCAGACAATACAGTAAACGCGGCAATAAAGACAGATCTGAGAAATTATCCGTTAAACTGGAGAAAAATCTCGGTAAACCAGCCGTATCAGTAAAAGAATTTTTCGGGAGACTGGATATAATTGATTCGCTGGACTTTTATTATTCAAGCTATGAAAAACGAAACTTAAGAAATCAGCATCTTTTAAAATCACTCAGATGTCTTGAATATTATTTTATTATTCAGTCCTCAATATTTAAAAAAGAACTGATTACGAATTCTTTTTATACAGAAAATAAAATTGATGAATCACTGCCGTTAAAAATCCTGAATGAAATAAATTCTGATAAGATTATTGAAATCATTGAAGAAGAAGATCCGGAAAATTCTGTCTTCCTGAGTATTTATTCTCTGATAGCGAAAACTCTGGGTGACACTTACGATGATAAAAATTATGATAAACTGAGAGAACTCATTATTCTTAATTTGAAAAAATTTGAATTTCAATCTGTCAAATATCTTTTGCTTAATCTGCAGGTTATTTGTACCATGAGATTAAATGAAGGAAGAAAGGAATACGAGAAAGAGTTGTATGAAATATCAAAACTTCTGATAGACGGGAAATATTATGAAAAAGATGACAACTGGTTCAGAGCATCTCATTTCCGGACAATTGTTAAACTCGGTATAAGTATGAATGATATTGAATACATTGAACAGTTTATTCAGATTTATTCAAAAAAACTTGAACCGAATCTTCGCATGCCTCTTAAGAATTTTGCATATGCTTATATTTGTTTTGCAAAAAAAATGTATAAAGAAGCATTGAATTATCTGAATAAAGCAAATCTTGAAAATACAATTTTCAGAATTGATTTGAGAAGACTTACAGCAAAGATTTATTATGAAACTGATTCCACTGAAAATCTTCATTCATTTCTGGACGCTTTTTCTCATTATTTAAAAAGTATCAGGACTATTGACCATGTTATAATCAGCAGAAATAAAAAATTTATAAGGTATCTGAAAAAAATTGTAAAGTTTAAAGAATCTGATGCGGATTCTTTTGAACTGACTAATCTTCATAATTCATTAATTAAAGAAAATGTTTCCGAAACAAACTGGCTGCTGCTGAAATTATCTGAAATAAATGTTAATTCAAATTTCCGGAAAGTAAACACCGGTTCTTAAGTCTTAAAACATTCCATTCCCCAAAATGCTTTTGGGAATTTCAGTCTCAGTTCCTGCTTCTTACGGGTTTATTACAACAATACCCGATGCTGCATTATTTTCTACTATGCTCAGATCTCCCGCATCCACAAAATCATCTCCGGTCAAATCAGAATTTACATAACCGCTGACACCGGCTCCAGCGTCATTTTCAACCGTGCTTAAATCCGATGCGTCTATAATCCTGTCCCTGTTCACATCACCTCCGTAAATTGCAAATCTGACCGGAGATGAATTAACCTGAATAAGATTGTTTCCGTAAGCCTGCGCGGCAGAAAGTGTAAAATCATAGTTTAATTCACCTGAACTGAAACTCACAGGCAAAGAACTCCAGGTTTCTATTGAGTTTCTGTGCTTTACTGCAAGATAATAATTCACATTGTTAACTGCATTAAAATATCTGAACACACCTGCGCCTTGTGTATTTATTACAGATACTGAAGAATCAATATTCTCATACGGAGAATTTGCATTTTTCAAATAAACAGTGAATGTATCGCTTACAAATGTGTTTGTAATACTGTTATAAAAACCTTCCGTTAATAATGAAAGCTGAAGATTCCTGAATGTAAGACCGGATGTTGTCGTTTTAAATATTTTGCTCCCGATAATCCAGCCTGTCTGTGAATTCAGAAACTTTATATTTCCTCTCCCGGCAGGAAGGGAAACCTGATTCCAGTTTGCGCCTCCGTTAACTGTATAAAGTGAATAACCTGAACCTCCCGCAGCCCAGCCTGTATTCTCATTTATAAAATCCATTGAAAACAAACCCGTTGAATTATTCATATCTCTCTGCTGAATCCAGGTTACACCGCCGTTTGTTGTCTTAAGTATATGTTCCCTGTAACCAGCAGCCCAGCCGGTGTTTTCATTTACAAATGCAAATGAATATATAACACGGAAACTGCTTGTTGAATACTGAGCATTCCAGGTCACTCCGCCGTCAGTTGATTTATGAATTGTTGAACTTCCTCCGGAATAAGTAGTCATCCATCCGGTATTTTCATTTACAAAAGTGTAATAAAGTCCCATGTTTGAATATATTATATTCCAGTTCAATCCTTCGTTTGTGGTCTTGTATAAATTCGGCTGGGCAAGTATCCAGCCTGTAGATGAGTTAATAAAGAATATCTTCTGACCGTCTCCGGGAAATTTCATCTGTGTATTCCATGAGATTCCTGAATTTGTTGTGTGATAAAGCGAATCGTTTGTCGAGCACATCCAGCCGGTATTTTCATTTATAAACCATACTGCCTGCAGATCCTGGGCAGTGTTCTGGAAAATAGAGATATTATACCAGTTATTCCCGCTGTCAGTGGTCTTGATCATTGTATTTCCGTATCCGACGGCAAATCCTGTGTTTAAAGTAGGGAAAGAAAATGAAAACAGATTAAAATGCGGCGGAGGTGTTGTCTGCTCTGTCCATTGTCCTGAAGAAATATTCAGTGACAATATGAAAATAAAAAATGTCAGTAGTTTTCTCATTTTAAATTTTTTATAGAATTTATTTATATCCGATTCTGAAAACAAACACAAAATGCGAAAAAGTGTAGGTTTTAAAAAAATAAGAAAACATCATTTCTTACTTTTAATCAAATAAAAAGCCGGAAGATTTCTCATCCGGCTGAATATCAATTGCGAATTAACTGCCCCGCCTTGCACGGCAAGGCGTGTAAATTATGAATTATCTGTTAAATCTAAAATCATCAATCTAAAATCATAAATTTAAAATCACGGAGTTATTGCATTCACTCCGAGCGAGGCATTGTTCTCTACAATGCTCAGATCTCCTGCATCCACATAATCATCACCTGTTACATCGGAACTTACATATCCGGTCAGGGAAGATGCAGCGTCATTTTCTGCAGTACTTAAGTCTGTCGCGTCAATCGTTCCGTCCTGATCTATGTCTCCGCTGTAAACTCCGTATCTTACCGGGGATGTATCAGTCTGTTTCATGTTGCTTCCGAATGCCTGTGCTGCATCTGAAGTAAAATTATAACTGAACACAAGTCCTCTTATATAAGACTGACCTCCGGATTTGCTCCATGTCTCTATTGTATTTCTGCTCAAAGCTACCAGGTAATATGTTCCTGTAGGAGCATTTGCAAATAAAACTGATCCTGTTAATGAAGCCGAATCTATTACTGTCTTTCCCGAATCTATCAATGAATACGGCGAACTGATATTTCTCAGATAAAATTTAACGGTGTCTCTTTTATTAAGTAAGTTTGTAACCGCATCATAATATCCTTCCTGAACTATCGTAATTGCCGCCGGAACAGGTGAAGCGGTTCCTGATTTTTTGATACTGTCAAGATACAGGTTGTTTCCGTATCCGCTGACAGCCCTGAATTTTATTTTGTTCGTTCCGACAGGCAAAGCAAACTTTTTTGTAAGCCATTGCACGGAAGTCGGAGTGAACGCGCCGGTCTGAGCCGGAGCAGTTTTCAGGCTGTTGCCGACACCGATTGTATCTGTTGTATATCCTTTCAGTCTCTGAAGAACTGTATAACTTGTACCTGCATTTGTTGAAGTTTCGATTATAAGCGAATCTCTTCCGCTGGTATATGGCGCATAAGCATAATCATACTTCAGCGAATCTCCGGATGCAGAATTGCTGAATGTCAGAGTTACAAGCGACTGACTTCCCGTTGTAGAAGGAGCGTTATAGAAATCATACTTCGCAGAGCCGGATCCAATACCGTAACTGCTTGCCGCATTTCTTGACCAGTAGTTCGTACCCGTAAATTCCATGCTCCAGCCAGCAGGTGCAAAAGTTGCCGATGTAAATCCTTCCGAAAAACTTCCGTCGGATATCTTAAAGGTCAGCAGTAAAGTTGAATCTCTTTCATGACCTGCAGAATTGTTCTGCGCATATATTTTGTAATATATATTGTCTCCCGTAATTACATCCGAATTCAGGGAATTGAATGCTGCAGAATAGATATTTCCCGATGTGTTTATCAGTTTAAACTGCTTTGTTGTTGCAGGTGAATTTTTATACCACACAACCCATGATGAATCAATCGGTGATGCTGATGTAACTGTCGCTGTAACAGTTGCCGGCCAGGCTGTAATAAGCTGATCGCCCAGCGCAGTATGAGATATTGACGGCAAATTAAGATTTGTAATTGTGAAATTTGTATTTGATATGTCAAAGAAAATATTTCCGACTGACTCAACTTTAATTCTTGCCTGATTTGAATTTACAGCCGGCAAAGTAACAAGTTCAGATCCGTCATTTGAAGTTCCTGAAATTAAAGTCAAAGGGAATGTCGTCCCTCCGTCTGTTGACAGTTTTATGTTTACAAGCGCGCAGCTTACAGGTGATGCTGTTGTATTTGCTACATTCCATGTTACTGTCTGCTGTATTCCGGAATTCCAGCTTACATTTGTATTCGGCTGTGTTACCAGAAACGGTCCTGCGCCGGAGTTTACATTAAAAGATATTGAAGCAAAATTAATTCCGCCGCCTCCTGCACTGTTGTCCCTTACTGTAAGTCGAAAACTAAGACTTCTGGTATATGTCGGCAGTATTTCACCGAGTGTCTGAGTATTGTTAAGTAAATCACTTGTTTTAGGAAATGTTCGCGATGGTGAAACGACCGGATTGAATGATCTGAATATTGGTGCATTTCCTGACGGTGAATTCGGTGATCCTGAAGGACCAGTATCAAATTCTTCCCAGCAGTATGTTAATGATCCCGGAGTTTCCGTATCTGTAGCAGAACCGGTAAGCTCAAACGGGGTATTAACCGGAATTGTAAAGCCTCCTGACGGAGCAGTAACTGTTGGCGGAGTATTGCCTGTGTTTGTTGTAACAGGACAGGAATTTCCGTTTCCTGTCTGTGTAAAAGTTGTAATTTCGCTTACACTTCCCGAATGAAAATATGCGTCACTGTTAGGCTGCAGATCATCTGCCCCGCAGATACCCGCATAAGGCATTATTGTACTTCCGCTTCCCGGCTCCCATGCAGTTGAAGCATTCCTGTTTCCTGAACAACTGCCAGTAACGCTGTTGAATGTATGATTACCGCCGAACTGATGTCCCATTTCATGAGCTACATAATCTATAACAAACGGATCTCCTATCGGTGAGGAAGTTCCCGTAACTCCTCTTGCCTTGCTTCCGGAAACACATACAACTCCAAGTCCTGCAATTCCGCCCCCGCCTGTTGTAAAGACATGTCCGATATCATAATTCGCCGATCCGATAACTGAAGTAATATTATTCTGATTTTCTGTAATCAATGCAGTCGGGCTGTTGTTTGTATAAGGATCAGTTGCCGGATTTGTATAAACTATGTTTGTATTATTTGCAATCAGAACAAGTCTGACTGACACATCTCTTTCGTATACGCCGTTAACTCTGTTAATAGCAGTAACAATTGCCGCCTGGCCTAATGCTACTGTCCCGCCGTGAAAGACAGTATATTCTCCGTCAGCAGCACATGCAAGCCTGTATGTCCTTAACTGCTGACCTGTGAAATCATTCTGAAAAAATTCCGGTCTGTTGACTTCTTCATTTACCAGACATTCGAATTTAGATTTAACGGAATAATCGGATTTATAATAACTTACATAATATTCTGTGTTATCCGTACTTACAGGATCAATAAAATAATCTCCTTCCGGAGTTAAAACCATTCCGTGAAAACCTGTCATCGTGAAATCAATTTTCCCCGATGCATAAGGATCATCAATGCCTTTTACACTGTACGTTTTAAATTCCGGGAACTGCGCTGCAAGTCCCTGTTCCATCATTGAGTATTCCGTAATATAGAATTTTGAAAGCTTTCCGTCAGGAGCAGGCAATTCAATGATATATGAAAAATTAGCAGCTGCTGTGCTCCTTTCAAAAGGCGCTGCGCCTGCATTAATCCTGAATGAATTTAAATTTAATTTCAAACCCCTGAAATTAAGAGGCAATACGCTTTTCGAATCAATACTTTTTATATATGACACGGATACTTCTGACCAGAATGAATTGCTTTCCTGTGCAAAAAGCAGGTTTTGCCTCATAGTTATTCCCTCTTTATTAATATTAACTGTCCCGATACTTAAAAGACAGATAATGCATACAGCTTTTAATACAGATTTTGTAAAAGTTTTCATTTTTGTTATTTTGGTTTAAAGAATTATTTTAAAAAAAGATATACTCCGCCGTCAGATAAATTAATTTTAAATGAGTTTATTCATCCTTTAGTAATTGAATATTGTTTGAATAATAATCCCGGGTTAAGGGAAAAGGGTAATTTGTTTGTTGAAGTTAATTTTAATATAAATCTTATGTATTCAACTTACAATTGTATACACCCGTCATAAAATGAACTTAAATATAAATTCAGGACCGAAAGAGTTTATTTCCTTCGCTCTTTCTAAATAATACTCTCCGAAATTCCGGTATTTCAAATCTGAATCACGGAATCACGGCATTTACTCCTCCGGAAGCATTATTCTCTACAATGCTGAGATCTTCGGCGTCAACATAATCATCTCCGGTTACATCAGAATTAACATAACCGCTCAGACCCTGTGATGCAGCATTTTCAGCGCTGCTTAAATCCGAAGCATCAACAGTTCCGTCCTGATTAATATCTCCGCTGTAAATACAGTATCTGGTTCCTTTATGAATCAGATTGTTTCCGTATGACTGGGTCACCGCATTTGTGAAATCATAACTTTTCAGTATGCCCCTTATCATGCTTTCGCCTCCGGCTTTACTCCATGTCTCAATTGAATTCCTGTGTATCATTTGAATGTAGTAAGTTCCCGTCGGCGCATTTTTAAAAATAAAATATCCCGTGAAAGTTAATGAATCTGTTACCGCAATTGCCGAATCTGTTTTTAAGAAAGGCGATACAGTGCTTCGGAGATATGCTCTGACTGTATCTCTTCTGTTCATTTTATCTGCAGCTGAATTGTAAAATCCTTCCGGTATCAGTTTAATGTTAAACTGTGTATATGTCTTCGTTGTCTGTAATTTCACTGTGTCAATATAAAGATTGTTCCCGAATCCGCTGACTCCTCTTAATTTAATTCTGTTAGTTCCCGCAGGGACTGGATAGGATTTTGAGAGCCATTGATTCGAAGCAGGCGTAAAATCATCATAACCCGTTCCCGTGCTGTTAAGCGGTCCGCCGTCTGAATTTCCCCATAACTTCTGAGCAGCCGTGTAACTTGCTCCACCGTTTGACGAAGTTTCTATTATAAGCGAGTCCGTGTAGATGTTGTTATTGTAAGGAGAATATGCATGGTCAAATTTTATATTGTCACCTGCCGCCGTTGCCTGAAATACAGGAGAGATAAGTGACTGTATTGTTCCCTGATTGTAATTCCAGTTGTCAAACTTAAGCGAACCTGTTCCCGCACCGTAACTGCTGGCTGAACTTCTGCTCAGATAATTGAAACCGGTGCTTTCTATACTCCATCCTGAAGGAGGAAATGACGTTGTATAAAATCCTTCGCTGATCAGTGTTATATATTCCCCGAGATCAGGCGTTATCGTTCCTGTCAGAAAATTGTTGAGCAGATTCAAATCTCCGGATATGTATACTGAATCTCTGATAGTATAAACCGTTCCCGGAGAAAATGTCCATGGAGAAAATACAACTTCTGCTTCCGCTCCGGATGTAAGGTTTGTTACTGTCTTCGTGCTTGAGTATGCACCCGGATCTATTTTTCTTGTTACATAAAAAGTAACTGTTCCGGGAGAATTATTTCTTACTTTTCCGGATGGATTTATCGTCGAAGAAGTGAATAACTGGCTTCCGGTCAGCCCAAGTGACAATGCCTGAACATCCGTAACGGAAGTATTTATCTGAATTTCATATACTCCCCTTCCGTGAGTTCCCGCTCTCAGCTTATTCGAACTCTGATGATAATCAAGATGCATAACTACTGTATTAGGAAGACCGTTTGCAAGTTCAGTCCAGCTCTGCCCGCTGTTGTTTGTTACAAACACTCCTACATCATTTGCAAGAAAGTACAATGCTGTTGACATTCCCGGATAATAAAACAGTGCATCATTTGCGGGCGAGTCGGGTAAATTTCCGGTTATGTTATTCCAGCCTGCTCCTCCGTTTGTTGTTTTGAAAATTTTTCCGTTACCGAATCCGGAAAAAGTTAAAATTGCAGTCTGTGAAGAATCCGGATGAATGCTTACGCTTGTAATTATATTGTCAGGCAGTCCGGAAGTTACATCTGCGAAAGTATATCCTCTGTTGGTTGATTTGTAAATCAGATTTCCCGACGTTGCATACATTATATTTGATGCGCTTCTGCTTATTGCCAGCTCACGTACAGTACCGGTAGTTCCTGAAGATATTGCAAACCATACTGCTCCCCAGTCTGTCGTTTTGAATACCTGCTGTCTTGCCGTATAAAATATTCCGGCTGAATCGGGATGAGATATAATCGGTCCGATCCACGTTCCTCCGCCGGTCAAACCATTTTCGGCTGAACTCCAGCTTAAGCCTCCGTTGGTTGAACGGAATACTCCGTTATTCTGTGTTTCACCGAGTATATATGAATTGTTTTTCAGATGGAAACAGACTTCCCCTCCGTCTCCGCCGTATGCAGCTGTCCAGTTAAGCGTTCCTGTCGTCCGCTGTGTGCCGTTATCCTGTGTCCCTCCGATAATATGATTTGCATTTGAAGGATCCGACGCTATTCTGTAAAACTGTGTCAGGGTAAGATTTGTATTAAGATTTGTCCAGTTGGTTCCTTTGTTAGTCGACTTCCATATTCCTCCGTCATTGACACAAAGCATCTGATTTGCATCCGAAGGGTGGAAATCAATATTGTGCTGATCTACGTGAACATTTCCTCCTCCGTAACCATATGTGATGTTGCTGAAATTTGCTCCGCCGTTTGTTGTCCTCCATATGTCAATTGAACCGACATATGCTGTATTCGGATCATTGGGATTTACATGCATATAGAAATCATACCATGCCTGAGATCCGCTGAAATCCTGCCCGGACGCAACCTGTGAAAATACAGTTCCTGAATTTGTGGACTTGAATACAGTTATACTTCCCGGACTGTAACTCGCCGCATAAATTATTTTCGGATTTGATCTGCATAATGCAATGTGATTTCTTTCCCCCGGAGTGAGTGATGTGTTATCGGAAAATGTTTGTCCTCCGTTTACCGAAATCTTATAACCCGTTCCGCTGCCAATAATGTATGCTGTATCTCCTGTCGGAGAGAATACAGCATCATCGCATCTGCCGGACAAAATTAATGTCCAGTTTATCCCGGAATTTGTGCTTCTGTATAATCCTCCGTAACTCATTGCTGCAAGAAGCTGAGCAGGATAGTTCGGTCTTATTGCTATACGTGATGTATAAGATGCCGAAGGAAGGTCTGCGCTTATATTTGTCCATGTATTTCCTCCGTCTGTTGACTTAAGCAATCCTCTCCCGTAATAAGATACGATGCTGAATGTCGCTTCCCCGGTTCCGTAATAAATAACATTTGTATTTGTCGGATCAATCGCTATTGAACCGGACGAAAGTGAAGCTTCATAGTCTGACTTTGCAGTCCATGTCGAGCCGCCGTTTGTAGACTTCCATATTCCGCCGCATGCTGTTGCGACGTAGATTATATTCGGATTTACCGGATCATATTTTACAGATGCAATTCTTGACGATATGTTCGAATATCCGAAATAAAATCCCGGTGACGGTCCGACACTTGACCATGTGTCAAATACACTCATTAGAGAGTATCCTGACTGTTTTCTGAGCTGATCTTTCTGCTTTAATGCTTTTTCATAAGCATTCTCCGGAATGTAATTCCCCGGATACATTCTCTGTTCATAAAACCATTTTTCTCTCTGAAATGCTTTTCTGGATTTTGCAATGTCATCGGCTTTGTCATAAGGATTGTCCTGTATCCTCAGCTCCTGGGAAAAAATTATTCCTGAAATAAAAAATAATGTAAATATAATGAAGGTTTTCATAAGAGTGGAATTTAAATATTGTATACAAATTTAATCTGTGTTTCCGATAAATTAACGACAATAATTTTTCTCCTGATGATTTATATTTAACTGATTATTACTTATTGTTTTTTAAAATA
>JAEUSI010000089.1 GCA_016788375.1 Ignavibacteria bacterium
TTCTGTACAAAGTTATTGTAAACATATTCACTGCTCAAAGAAACTTTGTGAGATTTCCTAACAATAGTTTTATGAAGACTATTCAGTTATATCAGAAAATGTTTTTCTTTTAAAGAAATTGTGGTTTTGAATAACTCACAATAAAATCATAAATAACTTATTTACTGTTACCGCTGGGTAACATCGCAAGAGTAGATATCAATGCCGGAGTAAACTTATTGCAAAGCACGATGCGGAAACAGGAAAGAGATATGTTCCCAATCGGGAGATTGGAATCGAGTGTGTAATAATCTCAAAGATTAATGCATCGTATTGGAAAGAATTGCGGTGAAGGACATTTTAAAATTAGCAATTCACTTTTACTTTCACATTTAATATTCTAAATTTCACATATGAATGACAGCAGGCTTATCAAATTATTAAGGACATTCACAGAGGAGGAACTTAATTCACTGGTTAAGTTTATTGAATCTCCTTTCTTAAAACCCGCACGGGATATATCCGGATTCTTCAAATATATTAAGGAAAATTTAAGCGGTGACAAATCACTTAACTTGGAAAAGAGATTAGTATTTAAGAATGTTTTTCACGGAGAAAAGTATAACGAAAGAAAATTGATTAACCACATGTTTGACCTTACCAAAACTGCAGAAGATTTTTTATCATACTCTACTCTGAAAGAAAATGAAACAGAATTTCAGATAAACTTAAGCAAATCATATTTGAACAGGCATCTCCCAAAGGATTCTATGAGAGTAATCAAAGCATTGGAAAAAAATCTTGTACCCGGTTTTTCCGTGAAGAAAGATTATATATCTAAGTTCAGACGTATGACTCAGCTTAAAAACGCATACTATACTGAAGTGAACGATTACGACAGCATGATAGAGATTAAATCCGACTATTTCAGCGCTTCGGTTATTCAGTTTGTAGTTGACTACCTGGAAATTCTAAGCAACAAAGAACCCGTTAAAAGCACGGGAAGAGATATGAATAATCAGTTTATAAAGGCAGTTAATGAATGTTTCGATGTTGATAAATTCCTCGAAACTGTTAAGAACGAAAATTCTCAAAAACCTTACATCAGTATTTTCTATTATCTTTTAAAACTGTTGAATGAACCTGAGGATACTCATTATTATAAGCTGAGGGATCTGTTTTATAATAATCTGTCAAAGAAGAAATCACCATTCGACAGAGAAGAAAAGTATACTATATTCAATTACCTGATTAACTACTGCACACAGCAGCATACTATGCCGTTTATGAAAGAAGCATTTAATGTGTACAAGACAATGCTCGAACATAATGCATACTCAGAGTCTGAAAGCGATTATATGCTGGTAAACACTTACAGGAATATTGTTAAGATTTGCATTTCACTTAAGGAAACAAATTGGCTTGAAAAGTTTATAAAAAAATATGCTGACAAATTAAATCCTGAACACCGTAAAGAAATGGAAAATCTGTCAAAGGCTCATCTTTTTTTTTTCAGGAAGGAATATGAAAAAGCGCTTGAAAAGCTGAATGAGATTGACTTGAATTTTGATTTGAGCAAAACGGACATTAAAACCCTGCAGTTAAAACTATATTACGAACTTAATCATGTCGAATCGGCATTTCACCTTGTTGTTGCTTACAGAACATTCTTGTCAAGAACAAATGATATGTCTAAAGATTATAAAAGAAAATTTAAAAATTTTATTCAGTATTATCTTATACTTCTAAAGATAAAATCAGGTACATTGAATGAAGATCCTTCTATTGTAAAATTCCAGATTGAAAAAGAAATTAATATTGTGAATAAACAATGGCTGATGGAAAAGGCGGGTGAGATTAAGAAATATTGACTAAAGTTATTTTTTCATACCGGGATTTAAACAGATTAAAGCACTGAATCAGCATAATTCCATTTTTGAAATTACGGTAATATTCTCACTGCTTATAGTCCGGAACCGGCAATCATTTATCATTTGCCGTTCTTTACAAAGCTGAATATTAATTTTTCCTTACTCTTTTATCATTTTATTACCCGATAAAATGCTAATGAAAATCCTATTAGTCTCCGTTCGCATTCACCCATACAAAATTTTCATCTTTCAGCTCCTTCTCCCCTGACCATCTGTATGCTGCAAGTTTTCCTCCCTTGCCTATACTGTAATCCACACATGCAACGTTATGTTTCTCTTTCTTCGGAATGCCTTCAAACCAGTAATGCCCGCAGAATACGGGTTTTTCATCGTCTCCGTAAAAGGTTTTCTTTTTAAGAATCCCGGCGTCAACTTTCTTTGCTCTCAGTTCGGCAATCTCTTCCATATAGTATTCGTTATAGTAACTTTTTCCGGGATCCAGATACCAGCATACTCTCATTTCATTTCTTTCTTTTCCGTGCTTGTCCTTAAATGAATAACCGTTGGGAATTATCTCTTCCCTTCCTTTTATGCATTCGTCAACTGCAGTATACATAGAAGATTTTTTATAGTGAATCTCTGAATTCAGCTCAAGAAGAAATTCCTCCGTTACAGTTTTTCTGCTGCCGAGTGCTTCTATATTATCTGAATCCCAGCATGCATGAACTATACGGATTTCATTCAGGTCAAGATAAAGCGGAAGTGTATGAAACCAGTTCAGATGACTTTTCCAATCAGAAGCATTATTTTCAAACTGCTTCAGGGTTTCAATATGCTGATTCGTGTTGTTTTCCGTATGCTTCCGGAGATATTCGCCTTTTTCATTCTTTGTATGATAACACAAAGCATTATATTCGTGATTTCCCATTACTGCCAGAGCTTTTCCCTGCTCTGTCATATTCCTGACAATTTTTAATGTTTCCCCGATCTCCGGTCCCCTGTCAATAAAGTCACCGACAAACACAGCAGTTCTTTCCGGATGGGAATAACCTTTTCCGTTTTTTTCATATCCCATTTTTCTTAAAAGCTTTTCCAGATGACCTGCATATCCGTGTATGTCGCCGATGATGTCATACATGTAAATTTCTCCTTCTTAAGTTTTATGATTTTAGTTTAAATAATCCTTACAGTTTTTAAGGTATTCCTGAATTTTTCTTTCTTTATTAATTCTGACTATTTCCCTGACCCATTTCCCGGTTTTTGTCTGGAAACTATTATATCTGCCGCATTTTACAAAACCTGTTTCATTGGCAAAAGCAGTTGCCGTATTGAAAAGACTGTATGCATTTTCTCCGAGCTCGCTTGTATACATTTGTTTCAGTTTTTCCATAATGTTAACGAACTCCTCTTTCTGCTTTTCCAATATCTTGCTGTATTTAGTGGAAACATTTTCCTTACTGAACTTTAATCCGAATATTTTCGCAGTAATTCCGGTAAAATATTCTTTTGCGATTATGATCTCCTTAAGATTCCGCATATATTCTGTAAAACTTTTTTCAATCTCCTTTAATTTTTTCATTTTACTGTCGCTGATGATACTATCAGAAAAGTTATTCAGTGTTTTGTTATAATGAAAGTAATTTAATCTGACTATTTCTCTTTCAAAAATCACGCCGTTATCACAGACTTTTCTGACGAAGCCTATTTCAAATCCCAGCTTTCTTGATTTATTGTAACTGTTTGTTATCCTTAAGAAAGGTACATAAACTTCCTTCTCCCATATGTTGAAAGTGTAATTTTCATTTATCAGGTCAATGTGGCAGTATGACCTTGTCTCCGGATAATTTAAATTGAATACAATAAGATTATCTTCGCCTGCTTCAGGAAACATTTCCTTCATTATTCTCCTGCCTAGAACGATCGCTTCATTATTTAATACTAAAGCGTAATTTCTGCTTACAACTGAAAATATATTTTCCTTTTTGTTAATTATTCCTGTGACAGCTGAATAATTTGTAAGCATTTTATTTTTATTCCTTTTAACGTAAACCGGTTTCAGCTTTACCGGAAACTGTAGTTCCTCTATTTTTGTGTTTCTGCCCATGTTTTTTACTCCTGTTGTTAATTATTTTTCCTTTCATGCAAATATAAATACTTTACTCTGACAAATAATGTCATAGTATTAAAATTTTATAAAATTATTTAACACCTTGTCTGCTAATTGCAAGGCAAGCCCTCCACTTTAAAGAGAGTGTCTCAAAACTAATAAAAAGATTTTACCACAAAGACACGAAGGCTCAAAGATTGCTGTACAAACATTTCTTCTTCGTGCCTTGGTGGCTTTGTGGTAAAAAAATAATTACTGAATTACCTTCTTCAAAAGTGAGGAGATCAAATGAAAATATACGGAATTGGAGCAACCCCACCAAGCCCTCCCCTTTAAAAGAGAGTGTCTCAAAACTAATAAAAAGATTTTACCACAAAGACACGAAGGCTCAAAGATTGCTGTACAAATATTTCTTCTTCGTGACTTGGTGGCTTTGTGGTAAAAATGGAAGTATTAAGTCACTCTCAAAAAAGGGCAGGGTTCGGGAGGGGGGTTTTTCTGTCCCCCCAGTGTGTCTTCGCATGTCAATATTCAATGCCTGAGTTAACTTATTATGAAGCACACTGAGGAAATTTGGACACAGATATTTTTCACACACTATCTCAATTTCTTTACCCGGAACAGAAAACAGAAATTCCTGACTCTTATGTGAAGTCAGACATTTTTATCTTTATACTGTTTAAGAATTTCTCCGGCGTCCTTTCTGATCATCATTTTCAGTTCAGGCGGACTTATCACCCGGATCCTTGTTCCTTCCTTCATCAGCCAGTCCTTGATCTCTGATAATTCATACAAAGTCAATGTGACATGCATGTTGCCGTTTCGCAGCATTTTAGTTTTCTGCGAACCGTGTATTTCCCTTTCTCTGTAAATGCTAGCAAATTCCTTTTTTATTTCCAGCTCTATCTTTACCGGTTTTGAAGTTCTTTTTTTACCGAAACTGTGTTTAAAATATTCATTCATACTGAAGCTGTCAGGAACATCAAAATATCTGTTTGTCAGCTTTACACCTGAAATTCTGCTCACTGATAATACCCTGACTTTTTTTCTTTCGTGTTCATATCCAATAAGATACCAGTCTCCGTTATAATTCCTTAAATGATAAGGATCTATTGTTCTGTCAGCTTTATTATCCTTATCCGTTTTAAAATACTTTAATTCTATGGTTCTTTCTTTAAACAGGGCTTCCTCTATTATTTTAAAAGTCTTTTCATCTGTTTTTTTTACCGGACTGAACCGGAAACTTATTTTTTCCTTTACATCACAGATTTTATTACTGATTTCATCTCCGTAAGCTGTTCTGATTTTGTTTAACAGGGATTTTTGTCCGGTCTTATAAGGATTGTGATCATAACTTTTTAAGAGCTCAAATATTACTGCAAGATTAAAAAGTTCGGCTGCAGACAAATCAAATTCCTTAAGCTGAAAAGTTTTAGTGTAATGAAAAGCTTTTCTTTTAAAGTCGTATTCAATCGGCGCATTATACTTTGTTCTCAGTATATCAATATAACGGTAAACAGTCCTTTCGCTTACATTGCATTTTTCTGAAAGCTCTGACGAATTCACAAACCTGCCTTTAGCAAAGCACTTGTCAATATATGACAGCTTTTCGAATATGTTTAAATTTATTTTATTCATAACTGAATAATTTCATGAAGTTAATATAAATTTATATGTTTATAAATGAACACTTAATCCCGTTTCATCAGGACTCATTCTGATACGAAAGTTTCTGATCCAGCAGTGTGACTTCGCTTGAGTAATTTCCCCTCCTTCCCAGGACCCCAGACTGTCCGAAAACAAATTTAGTTTGTCATTCCCGAATGTTTTAAGCGGGAATCCATTTTTTCCCCTCCTTCACAAGCCACTCGCATCGCTGTGCCAGCCTTACAATAAGACATACTTTGCGAAGCAGTCAGACTGGGAAATTTGATTTAAACCAGCGTGGTTTGATATCAGGATTTATTCCTGACGCTAAAGAAGTAAAGTGTGGATTTTATTATTATGCTGAACTGATTTCATATTTCCGCAGAGTCGCCATATTAAATTCATTCATAAATCAGGATTTACTCAGACGTAAGACTCCCGCAGGCTGGCAATGGGGACTGAAATTAGCTAATGAACCATGAACTTCGCCATTTCCGATTTTTTTAATTTTCCTCTTTTTCTGAAGTATTCTTTTATAATGACAAATATTACCGGCGTAACAAATAAAACGTGAATCGCGGAAGTCAGTATTCCTCCGATCATCGGAACTGCAAGAGGTTTTGCAAGATCAGCTCCTGTTCCGGTAGCCCACATAACCGGGATCAGCCCCAGCATTGCTACTGCTACTGTCATAAGTTTTGGACGTAATCTTAATACTGCGCCTTCTTCAGTTGCATCAACTAAATCCTGTTCAGATATATTATCACTTTTTTCAAATAATTTTCTATCCAATGCTTCGTGTAAATATATAACCATTATCACACCTGTTTCCACTGCAACTCCGTACAACGCTATGAAACCTACCCAGATAGCTACAGAGAAATTCATACTGAGTATTGACATATAATAAACTCCTCCGATCAATGCAAACGGAACCGATAACATTACAAGCGCAGCTTCAAGAAAGTTTTTGAATGTAAAATAAAGCATGACAAATATAATAATAAATACTATTGGTATTATAATTTCTAATCTTTTCTTTGCTCTGATTTGATTTTCCCATTGTCCGCTCCAGGTATAAAAATATCCTTTCGGTAAATTCTCTGCAAATTTTTTATCAAGAACATCCTTTGCTTCATTCACAAAACTTCCCATATCTCTGTCTCTCACATTCAGAAATACTACTGATCTCAATAATGCATTCTCGGATGATATCATGGGAGGACCCGAAGTTATTTTTATATCGGCTAATTCTCCCAGAGGAATTTGTGTTTTTTTACTTTGAATTGAATTATTATTTGTTGAATTTACATTCTCTGATTCTCCCATTGAAGATACAGCTCCGTTCGGCAGAGTTACCCAGACTTTTTTTAATGCTTCAACATCCAATCTGTAATCTTTCATATATCTTACCCTGATCGGAAATCTCCTTCTGCCTTCTACAGTTTTGGAAATGTTTTCTCCCCCTATTGAAATTTCAATTACATCCTGAACGTCTGAAACATTCAGTCCATATCTGGAAATTGCTTCACGATTTATATCTATGTCAATGTATGATCCGCCCTGAGTACGCTCAGCATAGACATCTGCTGCTCCCGGAATATTTTTAACCAGACTTTCTGCATCTATTGCAAGTCTCTCGAGTGTGTCAAGATTGTCTCCGAATATTTTTATTCCGAGATCAGTTCTTATACCTGTGGAAAGCATATTGATCCGATTAATTATTGGTTGCGTCCATCCGTTACTAACTCCGGGAATCTGCAATTTCGAGTTAAGTTCTTTTACAATGTCAGCTTTTTTAATTCCATTTCTCCATTCAGATTTATCTTTAAGAATAATTATTGTCTCAATCATACTTACAGGAGCAGGATCAGTAGGGGACTCGGCTCTGCCTGCTTTCCCGAGAACTGTTTCCACTTCCGGAATGCTTTTTATAATTGCGTCCTGAACCTGTACAATTCTTTTTGCTTCTGTGATTGAAACATTTGGCAGCATAGTCGGCATAAATAAGATACTTCCTTCATCTAAAGGCGGCATGAATTCACTCCCGGTTCTCATTATCAAAGGAATAGTTATTAGTAACGCTAAAAGATTTATCGCAAGTGTTGTCTTCCTGTATTTCAATGCTAATCTCAAAACAGGATCATACAATCTGCTGAAAAATCTTGTAACCGGATTCTGTCCTTCTTTGTAAAATTTTCCTTTCATAAATAAAGTCATCAGCATGGGCACAAGTGTAATTGTAATCAATGCCGAACCTGCAATTGCAAATGTTTTTGTAAAAGCCAGCGGATGGAACAATTTTCCTTCCTGACCTTCAAGCATAAAGACCGGCAGAAAGGAAACTACAATTATTGCTTCTGAAAAAAATATCGCTCTGCCGACCTGCTTTGCTGAACGCGCTGATATTTCTTTGTAATCAATCTTCAATCCTTTTTCCTGGGCAATTGCAATATTTCTGTAAGCATTTTCAACCATTACAATTGATGCATCAACAAGAATTCCGATCGAAATAATGAGACCTCCCAGACTCATAATGTTGGATGAAATTCCAAACTGCTTCATCAGTATAAAAGAAATAAGTAAAGCAACAGGAATTTCAATTAGTATTCTTAATGCGCTTCTGAAATGAAACAGGAAAATTAAAACTATCAGACTGACAATTAATGATTCCTCTATGATAGCATCGCGAAGAGTTTTAATAGCTTTTGATATCAGATCACTTCTGTCATAATCAACCTGAACAGTAACGCCTTCCGGCAAACCTTTTTCAAGTTCGGAAAGTTTTTCTTTCACTCTGTCAATGACAGTTTGAGCATTTTCACCGTATCGCATTACTATAATTCCACCAACAACTTCACCTTCACCGTTAAAATCAATCATACCTCTTCTGATATCGCCGCCAATCTGAACAGAACTTACATCTTTTATTTTAATAGGATTTCCATTCTGCCCGGTCATAAGATTTATTTCTTCAATATCACCAGCATCTTTAATATATCCTTTGCCTCTTACAAAATATTCTATATCTGAAGATTCAATATTCCTTCCACCGACATCTTTATTACTTTTCTGAACTGCCATAACAATATCATTAATACTAAGACCGTAAGCCGAAAGACGATTCGGATCAACATCGATCTGATATTGTTTAACAAATCCTCCTACTGAAGCTACTTCTGCAACTCCCTCAACTGACTGCAACCCTAATTTAAAATAATAATCCTGTAAAGCTCTTAATTCTCCAAGATCATATTTACTGCTTTTAAGATGATACCAGAAAACATGACCGACACCTGTACCGTCAGGACCGATAACAGGTTTTACTCCATCGGGAAGAGTTGACTGCACTTGTGAAAGTTTTTCAAGTACTCTGCTTCTTGCCCAGTAAATATCTGTATTGTCTTCAAAGATTACATAAATAAAACTCATTCCAAACATCGATGTACTTCTTACAGCTTTTACTTTAGGCATTCCCTGAAGTGAGGTTGTCAGCGGATAAGAAATCTGATCTTCGATTATCTGAGGACTTCTTCCCATCCATTCCGTCCATATTATCACCTGATTTTCAGAAAGGTCGGGAATCGCATCTACAGGAGTATTTACCATTGAATAAATTCCGTAACCAAGAACTCCGAGATAAATAATCAGAATTATAAATCTGTTGTTAACAGAGAAGTCTATTATTTTTTCTATCATAAAAATTAGTTTAGTATTTAATTCCGGATTACATTAACAAAAGCATTAATAACGCCATTGCAACCATTAACAGATCTTCAATAATTGTTATAGTGCTCATTGGTAAATTAAATACTGTTCCCAGACATGCGCACTGAATTGCTCTTTTCTGCATAACACTCTGAATTACTCCAATGCTGCTGACGCTCATTATTATTATTGTAAAGATGTTTGTAAAATATGGATAAAGATGTGATAAGTATAATATTCCAAGTGATAATTCTATAAACGGGTATAAGTAGCCGTATCCGAACCACTTCTTCGCAACAATATCGTATGAACTGTAGGAAAATGCGAAACTTTTTACATCTAATATTTTAAAAAAAGAAAATATCAGGAAAAATCCTCCCATAAAATTATTCATAGATTCCATCCAGTTTAACCTGCCTGAATTTACCTGAAGAATTACAACTCCCAGAAATATATACAGGAAAACGATTATTAAGGGTTTATACGTTATTATTTTTGATACTTCTTCCCTATTATCCGAAGACGTAATTTCTGTACCGTCTGAACTCTGCTCATCCATTTTATAATTACCTGCTTTTATCAATGAATCATTTAGTTCATTTAATGCTATATGGTGATTCATTACTACTTCTGCCTGAGGAGGATTCAGAGTGACATTTACTTTTTCAATTCCTTTTATTTCCGATAAAGTTTTCTGAACTTTTGAAACACAGCTGTTACAGGTCATACCCGTGATTTTGTATGTATGAGTCATTTGATTTAATTATTAATTTAAGTTACTTGCAACAATTTTTTCCATCACTTGCTTTTTTAAACTTTCTAAATGCAAAGAAAATTATAATTGCAATAAATATTTTCAAAATTAATAAAATTTATTAAGTTACCGGATATTTCAAATAAAAATTTTAAATAGTTATCAGGTCTTTTTCTGCACGTTTTAACAGTACTGCATTTGTTGCAACAATTATTGATGAAATACTCATAAGAAGTGCTGCAAATTCAGGGCGAAGTAATATTCCATAACCTGGATAAAGTATTCCCGCTGCTATTGGAATCGCAAGTATATTATAAATTGATGCCCAGAATAAATTCTGTTTCATTTTCCTAACCGTCGCTTTACTCAACCTTATTGCGCGCAGAACATCAGCAGGATCTGATTTCATCAAAACTACTTTAGCTGTTTCAATGGCAACGTCCGTACCTGCTCCGATTGCAATACCAATGTCAGCAGTTGCCAGAGCGGGAGCATCATTCACTCCGTCTCCGACCATTGCAACAAACTTTCCTTCATCCTGAAGCATCTTAACAAACTTAGCTTTGTCTTCAGGCATCACATCAGCGAAAACTCTTTTTATTCCGATTTTCTGCGCAACTGCTTCAGCAGTTTTCAAATTGTCTCCTGTAATCATTGCAGTTTCAATACCGATCTCATTTAATTTATCAACGGCAAGTTTTGCATTCTTTTTAATCGGATCAGCAGCTCCAACAACCGCTGCAACTTTACCATTCACTCCTAATATCATTATTGTGTTTCCATCGTTAAGTAACTCATCAATTTTAATTTGCAATGGCTTTATGTCAATATTATTTTCCTTCATTAATTTAGCTGTGCCAACTAATATATTTTTGCCGTTTACAATGGCTTTTACTCCAAGCCCTGATAAGTTTTCAAATTTTTCTATATCGTCAGGTAAACTAAGATTCTTATTTTTCAATTCTTCAAGTATTGAATTTGCCAGAGGATGAGAAGACTTTGCTTCTGCTGCTGCAATAAATTGTATTACTTCATTTGTGTTAAAATTACCGGTCGTTTCAATTGAAGTTACTTTTGGTTTACCTTCAGTTAATGTTCCGGTCTTATCCAAAACAACTGCCTGTATTTTCGAGACTTGCTCTAATGTAGCTGCATCTTTAATTAAGATATTATGTTTTGCGCCAAGCCCTGTTCCTACAGCTACTGCTGTAGGAGTAGCTAGTCCAAGAGCATCGGGACAAGCTATAACTATTGTAGATATCGCAAAGGTTAAAGAAACCATTACAGATTGCCCTAAGATAAAATACCAGACAATAAAAGTTATCAGTCCTCCTCCAACTGCCGCAATGACAAGATATTTAGCAAACCTGTCTGCCAGCTTTTGACCCGGAGCTTTAGAGTTTTGGGCATCCTCAACCATCTTAACAATTTGCGCCAGCGCAGTATCTTTTCCGACCTTGGTAGCTTTGAATTCTACAGAACCTGTTTGATTGATTGATCCTCCGATAACTTTATCCCCGGCTTTTCTTGAGACAGGAAGAGACTCACCGGTTACAAGTGATTCATCTATTGAAGTTTCACCTTCGGTTATTTCCCCGTCAACAGGTACTTTGTCACCGGGTTTTAAGATCAATACTTCTCCAAGCTTCACGTCCGATGTTGGTACAAGTTCTTCTTTGCCGTTCCTTATAACTCTCGCCTGCGGAGGAACTAATGCGAATAATGCCTGCAGTGCATCAGTTGTTCCTCTTCTTGATTTCATTTCCATCCAGTGACCAAACAACACAAAAGTAACAAGCATAGCTGCCGCTTCATAAAATGAGTCACTGCTTCCAATCAACGTAAGGAATACACTGAAGCCATATGCTGCTGTAATTCCCACTGCAATCAAGACAGCCATATTCAATGTTTTAGCTTGAAATGCTTTATAAGATGAATAAAGAAAGATCCATCCGGAATAAAAATATACTGGTGTTGTTAAAATTAATAACAGCCATGCAACAGGAATTGGGGACGGTAAATTTAAGCCAAACATCTTTCCCATAGGGGAATATAAAATAATTGGAATTGTCAGTATCAAGGCTACAAAGAATTTATTTCGTATATCAAGCTCCATCATCTTTGCCATTTCTCTACCTGCCAGTCCGCCGTGCTCCATACCCATGCTCATCGTCATACTCATTTTGAATTTTTCCCAAAATGACATTTTAGTATCAGAGTTCAGATTGTGACCTTCATGTTTACTGTGATTGATTTTGCTGTGATCTGAATTCATTTCATCTTTAGAATTATCGTTATTATGTGAGTCATGCATATTATTTAATGTTGTGTTTTCTTTATTTCTTATCTTTACTATGATCCATTCCTTTCATTTTATCCATGCTCTCCACCTTTTTCATATTCTTGTTTTATCCAATCATCTTTTGCATCATATCCATCATTTGAGATTTACTCCTCATAGCCTTCCACATCATCATTGCATCATGATTTCCCATTTAAAAAATGATTTATGTGAAATTTTAAATTATTCCTTTCTGTCTTTAGGCAGTTTGCAGCAGTCATCTAAATCCTTATAAGCTTTCTGATCGGCTTTTTTATCATTTGCATCATATCCTGCTGCTGTTATTGCGCTTTCAATTTTTACTAAATCTGTTTTGGACTTATCATAATTTACGCGGGCAGTTTTCTCTTTTACAACTACCTTAATACTTTCAACTCCGTTTAATTTTTTAACAGCAGTTTCAATATTTTCTTTACATGTTCCGCATTGCATACTAGGAAGGTTTATATCGATTTTCTCTTCAGAAATATTTTCCTGGGAAGATTTATTTCTATTTTCTGATTCCGGTTTCATTTCAACCAGATTCATTCCGCACTTAGGACACTTATCATCTTTTTTTTCTGACCGAACTTCAGGATGCATTGGACAGGTATAAATAACTTTCTGTACTGTTGAATCTGATTTCGTCTTGTTTTGTAAATCTTTTCCATTCTCAGTTTTGCCGCCTGGTTCATTTTTATTGCATCCAGAAATTATAATTACAAATGCAATTAATACTAAA
>JAEUSI010000008.1 GCA_016788375.1 Ignavibacteria bacterium
CTCAATCTTTCTTTAATTTATATTGCAAATGGAAACTACTAATATTTATTTTAAAAAGCAAATTGCGTTTTGCTAAACGCCTTGACTCATAATTAATGTTACCGTATTAATAATATAAAAACGGTAATAAAGTACGGGTAAAAAGTCAAAACGAGAGTATCTTCAGGAAATTCAAAGAAAATGTAAGAAATCTGAATAGAAGAAAAGAAGATGATGTCAGATGAGTTTTGTAATGTATGCAGGAACTTGTAATATTTTAAGTTATATAATTTAATTTTGAACAAGTGATGGGTATATTCAGACTGAAATTTTTTAAAAATAAATCAAACAGAAAATGAAAGTAAGCACAGCGGATTTATGCGATGAATTTGCCGGCAGTCTGAAGGTTGCATCGCCTGCAGGATTCAGGGATTTCGGAGGGAAGAAATCTTTTTCAGGCGAGATAGCAACTGTAAAATGCCATGAAACAAATCCCAAGATCAGGCAAGTGCTTGAAACAGACGGCACAGGAAAGGTGCTTGTCGTTGACGGGGGCGGTTCGGAAAGATGCGCGCTGATGGGAGACAACATGGCGGAACTAGCCATAAAAAACAACTGGGAAGGAATTGTCATTTATGGAAGTATAAGAGACAGTTCCGCTATTTCCCGACTGAACATCGGAGTCAAGGCATTGAATGTAAATCCGGTGAAAAGCGGAAAGAAGAATGAAGGCGAGACAAATATAACTGTTAGCTTTGCAAACACAGAATTCATTCCCGGTCAGTTTATATATTGTGACGATGACGGAATTGTAGTTTCAAAAGAGAAATTAATCTGAATAATAATAACCTTATAAAAAAAATGCCTCAGAAGTCTGACTGGCTAATGAGGCATGTATATTTTAAAAAATAATTTTTAAATCATATCATTAACATTTCTGTATTTAAATCTGAAAGCATCCGAGACTCCTTTATAAACAATTTCCCCGTCAATCATATTCAGACCGTATTTCAGTTCTTCATTCGCGATACAGGCTTTATGCCAGCCTTTGTCGGCGAGTTCGACTGCATAAGGCAGAGTGGAATTAGTTAGGGCGATTGTTGAAGTAAAAGGCACGGCACCCGGCATATTTGCGACACAGTAATGAACAACATCATTAACAACGTAAGTAGGATTTTCGTGAGTCGTCGGATGACAGGTCTCGATGCAACCTCCCTGATCAACGGAAACATCGACGACTACAGAGCCTTTCTTCATAAGTTTCAGCATTTCCTTTGTAATAAGTTTCGGTGCTTTTGCACCTGCAATAAGAACAGCACCGATGACAAGATCGGCTTTTTTGATAACTTCCCGGATATTGTAAGGATTGCTCATCATAGTAGTAACATTTTTAGGCATTACATCATCAAGATATCTGAGCCTGTAAAGATTATTGTCAAGAATAGTAACTTTTGCACCGAAGCCAGCGGCAATTTTAGCGGCATTTGTTCCGACGATACCTCCGCCGAGAACGACAACTTCAGCGGGTTCAGTTCCCGGAACACCTCCGAGCAGAACGCCTCTACCGCCCATAGTTCTTTCCAGATACTTGGCACCTTCCTGCGGAGCCATTCTTCCTGCAACTTCACTCATCGGGATCAGAAGAGGAAGCGAACCGTCTTCTTTCTGAACAGTTTCATAAGCAATAGCGATACATTTCGACTTCATCATTGCAAGAGTAAGTTCTTTTGAAGATGCAAAATGAAAATATGTAAATACAACCTGACCTTTTCTAATGAGATTATATTCGGGTTTTATCGGTTCTTTTACTTTCATAATCATATCGGCAGTATCAAAAACCTGTTTAGCTGTTTTTAAAATCACAGCTCCGGCTTTCCTGTAATCTGCATCAGTAAATCCGCTGCCCATACCGGCATTGGTAAGAACAAACACTTTATGACCGTGTCTTCTTAAAACTTCAGCTCCAACCGGAGTAAGTGCAACTCTGTTTTCATTGGTTTTAATTTCTTTAGGTACGCCTATTTTCATGGAAGGAATAGTTTATTTTTATAATTACAAAAATACACTATTAAGGCAAGTTATTCAATTCAGATATACGCAGTTTCAGAAAAAACCGACTTTAGCAAACGCGGATACAGTTTTTAAAAACACAACTAAATTTATAAAGACGATTTTCAATACTGACAAACTTGTTTAAAATTTTTATCTTATAATTAACATAAAAAATAATTGGAAAGCAGAAATCCGTTAAAAGAATTCGATGAATTCGCAGATATTGTCAGAAGGCTCAGGAAAGAATGTCCGTGGGACAGGATTCAGACACATCTTTCGCTGAGAAGGTGCCTGCTTGAGGAAACATATGAAACGCTCGAAGCAATTGATGAAAACAACATGACAGAGCTGAAAAATGAACTCGGCGACGTGCTGCTTCAGGTTGTATTTCATTCAAATATAGCCGAAGAGGAGAATAATTTTACACTTAAGGACATTATTTTATCCGTGACAAAAAAGCTCATTGACAGACATCCTCATGTATTCGGTGATGAAAAGATTACAGACAGTGAAGAAGTAAAGAAAAACTGGGAGAGATTAAAGAAGAAAGAGGGAAGGAAATCAGTAACAGACGGAATTCCCGAAGAGCTTCCTGCGTTGCTGAAAGCATACAGAATACAGGAAAAGGCATCCAAAGCAGGATTTGACTGGAAAAAGCCGGGAAGCGGTGAAATTGACGATAAACCTGTTTTTGAAAAAATAATTGAAGAAATCAGCGAGCTAAAACAGAACGTGGATTCCGGAAAACCCCGGAAAGAAATTGAGGATGAGCTCGGCGATGTTTTATTTTCGATTGTTAATTATTCAAGATATCTGAAAATAAATCCCGAAGACGCCCTCAGAGGTACAATAAGGAAATTCAGACAGAGATTCGGCAGAATTGAAGATTATGCGAGAGAAAACAGCAGGGAACTCGAAGATATGAGTCTTGAAGAAATGGATGAAATATGGAATAAAGCAAAGTAGTTAATATTAAAAATAAAATTTTTATAAAATATTTGGCAGTAGTAAAAGATAAAGCAATAGGAGTAATAGTTTATTGTGAGTTTCCCCGTTCAGTAAAGTTTCTGATTTGCAAGCACAAAAAAGGACACTGGTCATTTGCAAAAGGCCACAAAGAAAAAGGAGAAACGCCGATTGAGACGGCAAAACGGGAATTGTTTGAAGAAGCCGGAATTAAAAAGGTAGAATTTTATTCAAGAAAAATCGAATTAAAGGAGAAGTATTTATTTACGGACAGGAATAAAATTAAGATAAAGAAGACAGTTGATTATTTCATTGCAAAAGCCGAATCAAAAAAGATTAAGATAGACAACAGGGAGATAATTGATTACAGATGGGCATCACTGAAACCGGCGCAAAAGCTGCTGACATTCAGACAATCAAAAAGAATAATAAAAAAAGCAAGTTTACTTGTGAAAAAAAAATCCAAAAGCAAAAAGTAAAAGAAATAAAAAATGAAAACTTTTAAAAAAGCAATTTACCTTACGGTTTTTATTTTTTCTGCAGTCACACTGTCAGCGGGCAATGTGCCTGCGCGGGACAAAACAGAGGAGCTTGCAGCGAGTATAGATCAGATAATCAGCAATGTAAACTGTTCAGTTTCACTGCAGATAGTAAGCGCAGATAAATATGACCTTCTGTATGAATACAATCCGGAGCTTAAAATGATACCGGCATCCATTACAAAACTTATTACAGCAGCCGTTGCATTTGAAGAACTCGGAGTATCTTATGATTTCAAGACAGTTTTATATACCGATGACAGCGACATAAAGGACGGAGTAATTGACGGAAACCTTTATCTCAAGGGTTACGGTGATCCGGATCTCGGTTCTTCGGATATTTCCGAACTGGCAAAACAGTTATCCGAAAAAAGCATAAGGGAAATTACGGGCAACATCATTTATGACGAATCATTTCTCGATGATGATCATTACGGACTTGCCAATTCATTCAGGAATGACACAAAGCAGAATTACTGGCCATATGTAAGCGCAATTAATTTCAACAAAAACGGCGGAGGATATGATCCTGCATCAACGGCGGCAACATATCTTCTTGATGAATTAACAGCTTTAAACGTAAAAGTAAACGGAATAGTCATAGCGGGTAACACGCCTGAGAAAGCAAAGGAAGTAGGTGATGTATTTCATACATTTTATGAGGTCATAGCTCATATGAACAAGGAAAGCGACAATCATTCTGCGATAACAGTTTTCAAGGTAGTAGGCGCGAAGCGTTATTCTCCGCCGGGAACAATTGAAAAAGGCGAAGATGCAGTGGTAAACTTTCTTACTTCAATCGGCAATCCGAGAAATTTTTTTGAGATAGTCGAAGGGTCGGGACTTTCGAGATATAACAGCGTTAACTCTGATCTGTATGTAAGACTGCTGAAATACATGTATGACGAGGAAAAGACATTCGATTATTTTTACAGTTCGCTTGCGATAGCAGGAATTGACGGAACGCTTAAGAACAGGATGATAGGAACAGAGGCGGAAAAGAACGTTCATGCAAAGACCGGGACACTGAATTCCGTAAGTTCGCTTGCCGGCTATGCGGTCTCAAGGGATAATGAACTGCTGATATTTTACATTTCAATGAACGGATTCGGAAGTTCAGCAAACGGTGTAAGGGCGAAACAGGATCTGATATGCGAGACATTATGCCAGTTTACAAGAAAATAAACGAATGAAATGAAAGGGCAGTATTCAGAAAAGAAAAACACTGAAAGCACGGATACATTTCCGAGAAAGCTGATTTTATACAATTCAAATCACACCTGGGATGACGTGCTGATTCAGCTGGAGCTTGCGACAGGCTATGACATGCTGCACTGCGAGCAAATAGCGATCATAGCGCATACAAAAGGAAAAGCCGTGGTAAAATCCGGAGATATGGACGAGCTGGAACCCGTAAACAGCGTATTAAAGGAAATCAGATTAATCACGGAAATCGAATAGACGAAATTTTTTTCCCACATAAATCACTTTATGATTTGCCCAAGAATCAAATCAAAACTGTTCTTCAGTTTAATTATTGTTTTCTGCATAATTTTACCTCATAAAATATTTTCCCAGACAGATTACGGGCTGGCTCAGGACTGGCAATGGGAAGATCTTACTGATAAGGCAGTACTGATAAATCCCCGTCTGATAAAAACCGTGGATAATCTCAGGAATGAAATTACAATCAGTGATGCAAGATTTCTCGTAAAGCAGATTTCTCTTCTCGGTTCGGCAGCCGGGCTTAATAATCTTTACTCATACGGTGAAGGTGAAATGACAGGTAAAACAGGTAAAGTTGATTCTTTGATAAGATCAGCATTTGAGAATCCGGATCCGGAAAATCTGACGGAGCTTGAGGAGCTTTTCAATGTAATGAATAAACTGATTGCATTAAAAAAGAAAATACTCTCCGAAAACAAATTTGAATTCAAAGACAGGGAATATCTTCCTCAGCCGGTAAAGGAAATAAAAAGAAACATTGAAATTGAATTTGACTATTCTGATGCCGAAAGCATTCTGAATTATTATGAAGGAAATGCTGAATACAGAGCGGAATTTTTTGCACAGGAAGATCTTGTTTTTAAAATAAGCGATAAGTATAAAAGCCGGATGTATGAGAAGGGATTACGAAACATACTGACAGAGTCATCATATGACATGCCGGTGAATTTAATATACAACTGGATATATCCGGAAAACATTTATGACTTCGGCGGGGTGTTTATTTACAGGGATAAATTCAGAAACACCATTAACTCCGTGAAGAAAAATGAAAACAACATCAGGTTTGATATTGAGAAAAAAATTCTGAAGTATCTTCCTACGGGATTGCAGCTGAGATACAGAATAGTTTTTACTTTCGGGGACAGTAAATTTATCAGAACGAATGGCAGGGATGAAGTCTGCGTGAGCCTGGAATACTTCGGTGATAACTACTCATATCTGGTAAGATTTATCACTCATGAGATTTATTTAAAATCCCTGAATGAGATACAGATTTGCGATGAAGCATATACTGCCGGCAGTAAATACACGGAGTTTGTGAGTCTGATATCGAGGATACATGAAAACGGAATCACAAATTACGTAGCTCCGCTCGGATCGGAAACACGTCCATGGGATTTGCTGGAAAAGGACTTTCAGCTTTTTAATTTCACATGCAAAAATATAAGCGGGAAAAGCAGCAGAACTGTGACAGACAGTCTTATAAAGGAGGGATTTTCCGGTAATGCGCCTTTTTATACAATGGGAACACAGATGGCTTATATAATAGAGACGACATCAGGACGGAGTTCTCTTATCAAATCAATATCACTCGGTCCGGTTTCATTTTTCAGTAATTTTATAAAAGCATACAGGGAATACCCGGATAAAATCAGAAAAGTATTTACGTTCAGCAAAGGCGTTGAAAGTGAAATATCGAGATTAAATAAAATTTTTCCGGAAGAGATACTTAATGAAGCATTGAAGCTGGAAATTTACAGAAAGGACAAAACGGCGCTGAACAATAGAATCTCAGCATTTATAAACAAGTATAAATCATTTCCGGATCAGGGATTATTGTATTATTTATCGGGGAGAATACTGCTGAATGCGGGATATTATGAAAACGCGGAGGAGAATTATCTTAAAGGGCTTGAACACAGCGGCGGTAAAAGCAGATATGCAGGTGAAATCGGAAAATTATTCGAGCTTAGAAATGCAGACAGGGAAGCGCTGAAGTTTTTTAACATATATGTAAAGGAATATCCCGATGATCCGGTATCATACGAGTTAAGGGGAGAATATTATTTAAAAATAAACGACACAGAGAATTCGCTTAAGGATTTTCAGAAAGCGATTGAGTTAAATCCGCTGTCGGAAATTTCAAAAGAGAACATCCTGAGAATAAACAAATAACATCCGGAACTATTTTTTATATTACAAACAGAATGAAATTCAGATTACATTCAGATTACAAACCTGCAGGTGATCAGCCCAAAGCAATCAAGGAACTGACCGAAGGAATACTCAGAGGGGATAAGCATCAGACATTCCTGGGAGTAACCGGATCCGGAAAGACATTTTCCGTTTCCAACGTGATAGAGAATGCGGGAAGACCTGTGCTGGTAATGTCTCATAACAAAACGCTGGCGGCACAGCTGTACGGGGAGTTCAAAAGATTTTTCCCTGAAAACAGAGTTGAGTTTTTCATATCATATTATGATTACTATCAGCCGGAAGCGTATATACCTTCATCCGACACATACATTCAGAAGGATTTGTCAATAAACGAAGAGATAGACAGATTAAGATTAAGGGCAACGGCTTCAATACTTGAAGGCAGGAAAGACGTGATAGTAGTTTCTTCAATCAGCTGCATATACGGTATCGGAGCTCCGGAGGAATATGCGCAGCAGATGATGGTTGTTAAGAAAGGTGATAAAATTTCAAGAAAGAGACTGCTGACTAAATTAACGGAGATTCATTACGTAAGGAACGATACGGAGTTTAAGCGGGGAACATTCAGAGTAAGAGGAGATTCAGTGGAAGTAATCCCGGCATATGAAAATGACACCGGAATCCGGATAGAATTGTTTGACGACACGGTTGAAAAGATATCATATATCAACCGCGAAGACGGCAAGGTTACGGGAAATGACATAAGCGTTGTCATATATCCCGCGAAATATTTTCTGACAAGCAGTGAAAAGGTTGAAACTGCCATCACGAATATCAGGACAGAGCTTGACGAAAGGATAGAATATTTCAAGGCGCAGGGAAAAATGATAGAAGCACAGAGAATAGATCAGCGGACAAATTTTGACATCGAAATGATACAGGAAGTCGGATACTGCAACGGCATAGAAAATTATTCGAGACATATGGACGGGAGACTTCCGGGTTCAAGACCATCCTGCCTGTTCGATTATTTTCCGAAAGATTTTCTGCTGGTAGTGGACGAATCCCACGTAACGATTCCGCAGATCAGGGGAATGTACAACGGCGACAGAATGAGAAAGAAGACACTTGTTGAATACGGATTCCGGCTGCCGTCGGCATTAGACAACAGGCCGATGACATTTGAAGAATGGGAATCTATGGTAAATCAGGCAATTTATGTAAGCGCAACACCGGGAAATTACGAACTCGAGAAGTCGGAAGGAGTGATTGTCGAGCAGGTAATAAGACCGACGGGACTGCTTGATCCCGAGATTCAGGTTCGTCCGGTAAAAAATCAGATAGACGATTTACTGAATGAAATAAGACTGAGGAGAGAGAAGAAAGAAAGAATTCTTGTAACGACGCTTACGAAGAGAATGAGTGAAGATCTGACAGATTATCTGATAGAAATGGGAGTAAGAGTAAAGTATATGCATTCTGAAGTAATGTCACTTGACAGGGTAGAAATATTAAGGGGTCTGAGGCTGGGAGATTTTGACGTGCTGGTCGGAGTGAATCTTCTCAGGGAGGGGCTTGATCTGCCGGAAGTATCACTTGTGGCTATACTTGATGCGGACAAAGAAGGATTTCTCAGATCGGAAAAATCACTGCTTCAGACAGCAGGCAGGACAGCCAGGAATGTAAACGGGCTTGTGATAATGTATGCTGATAAAGTTACCGAATCGATGAGCAAAGTAATAAGCGAAACAAAGCGCAGGAGAAGCATTCAGGAAAAGTACAATACAGACAATAATGTGAAGCCGGAGACTATATATAAAACAATAGACGAGATAATGTCCTCCACAATTGTTGCAGATTCAAAGAGTAAAACCGAATATTCAAAGAGCGGCAAAAAGGAAGACAGGAAATCCATGCTGAGCGTCATTACTGATCCCGTAAAAAATAAAATTAACAGGGAGCAGAGATCGGAATTACTTGAGCAGTTAAGAAAGGAAATGATAACTGCGGCAAAAGACCTTGAGTTTGAAAGGGCAGCAGAACTCAGGGATGAAATAGACAGATTGAACAAATGAAAACTGTTAAAATAAATTACAGACGGTTCATTTTTAGATTTTATATAAAACTATCGTTTGTTAATTTTGAGCAAAATTAAAAAATAAAGAAGAAAGGAAACAATGTCTAAAAACACGCCAATTACAGTTGCTTACGGGGACGGCATCGGTCCTGAAATTATGGAAGCCACGCTTAACATTATAACTGCAGCCGGAGCAAAACTGGATATAGAAACTATAGAAATAGGCGAACAGGTATATCTGCGCGGAAATTCTGCCGGGATAGAGCCGGGAGCCTGGGATTCACTTCGTAGGACGAAAGTATTTCTGAAAGCTCCGATTACAACACCTCAGGGAGGCGGATACAAGAGCCTGAATGTTACGACAAGAAAAACACTCGGACTTTATGCAAATATCAGACCATGTGTATCATATTATCCTTATGTTTCCACAAAACATCCGGTTATGGATGTTGTAATTGTCAGGGAAAATGAAGAAGACCTTTATGCGGGAATCGAGCACAGGCAGACAGATCAGGTTTATCAGTGCCTGAAGCTTATATCGAGACCCGGATCCGAGAAAATAGTGAGATATGCATTTGATTATGCCGTTGCAAACAACAGGAAAAAAGTCACCTGTTTTGTAAAAGACAATATAATGAAATTAACAGACGGACTTTTTCACAAAGTCTTTGATGAAATTGCAGCCGAATATCCTGAAATAGAAAACGAAGTCTGGATAGTGGATATAGGCGCGGCAAAAATGGCGAATACACCGGAAAGTTTTGATGTAATAGTCATGGAAAATTTATACGGAGATATATTATCCGATGTAGCTGCAATGATAACAGGTTCTGTCGGTCTGGCAGGTTCGGCAAACATAGGAGAGAATTTTGCAATGTTCGAAGCAATTCACGGCTCTGCGCCGAGAAGAGCCGGACAGAATCTTGCAAATCCTTCGGGACTTCTTCTCGGAGCTGTAATGATGCTGAATCATATCGGACAGAATGAAATTGCTGCAAAAGTTCATAATGCATGGCTGAAAACTCTTGAAGACGGGATACACACTTATGATATATTCAAGGAAACAGTCAGCAAAGAAAAAGTAGGAACGAAGGAATTTGCAAAAGCGGTTATAGAAAGGCTCGGACAGAATCCGGTAACGCTTAAAACCGTTGAATACAATAAATCCGAAAAGAAAGTTACGGAAAAGAAAAAGACGGTAAAGCATATTAAACCGAATAAAGAATTAGTCGGGATTGATGTTTTTCTTGACTGGAGCAACGGGACTGCGGATGATCTCGGTGAAATGCTGAAAAAGATCAACACAGACAGATTAATTCTGTCGTCAATCAGCAACAGGGGTGAAATTGTCTGGCCGAACGGACATCCCGAGACTTTCTGCACTGATCACTGGAGATGCCGTTACCTGCTGGAAAACAAGGGTGAAGTGCTGAACAGATCGCAGGTTATAGAACTTCTTAACAGAATAAATGACGCAGGGTTTGATTTTATAAAGACCGAGCATCTGTATAATTTCGACGGTGTCGCGGGATATTCTCATGCAATTGTTTAGCAGAATCCGGTGAAATAAAGAAATTTCTTAAACTCATACACAGGTGAATCTCAGCCCGGTAAAAAATTTTTACCGGGTTTTTTATTTTCCGCTTGACAAAACAGGAAAGAGTTTGTATTTTTGTAAAGCACTTTAAAATTTAAAGCACTTTAATTAAAACTCATGGAAATTAATCAGGCTGCAACAGAGCTGTCCGTAATAAAGAAAATAATGGAAGACAGCAGAAGAATTAACATAGACAACGGTATTCACTACATTTTCTGGGGAGTACTTGTTTCCGTAACATTACTTGCAAATTACTTTATGGTACTGTACAAAGTATCCTTAAACTACATCGGACTCATGTGGATGATAATAATGATAGCCGGTGCCGTTGCCGGTTCATTTATCAACAAGTATCAGGAAAGGACATTCAGGGTAAAAACCTATGCAGGAAGATTACTCGGATCACTCTGGTTTGCATCCGGAGTTTCAATGTTTACTTACGGATTTATAGGAATAATCACCGGCGCATACAACGCAATATACTGCTGTCCGATAATCGCAGTTTCGCTCGGAATATCATATTACACAAGCGGTGCTATTCAGCAGATAAGATGGCTTCAGTACGTGGCGGCTGGATGGTGGCTCGGCGGATGGGCGTTATTTTACATGAAAAGCGTGCATATACTGCTGGTGTTTGCAATCATGATGATCTGCTTTCAGTTAATTCCCGGCATTGTACTTTTTAATAAATCCAAAAGGGAAGAATCAGCTTTACAGAATTATGAACTTTGATTATCAGCAAATTGACGATGTAATACACTCGAGGATCCGGACTTCAATTATGGCGGTTCTTGTGAGTGTTGATGAAGCCGAGTTTAATTTTCTTAAAGAGAAGGTAAATGCCACGGACGGCAATCTGAGTGTTCACCTGAAGAAACTCGAAGAAGCTTCTTACATTTCGGTAAAAAAAGCATTTATAAACAGAAAGCCGGTATCAAAATACAAAATTACGAATAAAGGATACAAAGCATTTGAAAACTACATAAAAAACCTGGAAAAAATTGTAAAGGGTAATTTATAAAAATAAAAAAACATCTTATGACAAAATTAAACAAAGAACAAATTGCAGAGTCTTTAAAAATTCTCAACGGATGGATTTATTCGGAAGAATCCATCATAAAAACATTCGCTACGGCGGGATTTCCTCAGACAATGGGGCTTGTAACAGCAATCTGCGCAGTCTGTCAGGGTCATGACCATCATCCTGATTATCTGATACTGAAATATTCGACAGTTGAAGTTTCATTTTCAACACATTCCGTTAAGGGAATTACAGAAAAAGACATAAAGATTGCGGCAGAAATTGATAAACTAAATTACTGAACAGAAATGAAAAAGATTATTTTATTTTTTCTGTTAATTATCAATGCTGTCCCGGCATATACTCAGGATACAGATTCAACAGAATCCGAATTAACATTAATCAGCGGTTATGTCAGAGGTGAAAGGGACAAACCTCTTGAAGGAGTTAATATTGTAATTAAAGGCACAATTGACGGCTCTACAACGGACAAAAAAGGTTACTTTGAATTTGAAACGGAAGAAAAGGGAAATCATAAATTACTGTTCACATTGCAGGAATATGAGAGTAAAACAATTGACATAGAAATAATCCCCGGACAGAACATAAACATTGATTTAATAATAAGGAAAGAAGAGGCAAAGACGGAAGAAATAATAGTAACTGCAAGTTCGTTCACTTCCGGATCCAACAATGCAGTTACACTCACGCCTCTTGAAATAGTAAGGATACCCGGCGCAGATGCAGACATTTACAGGGCGATAACGACTTTCCCGGGATCCAATCAGGTGGATGAAGGAAGCAGAATAACGGTAAGAGGCGGAAATCCGGATGAAGTGCTTACTTACATAGATCTGGCATCCTTATATAACCCGTTTTTATTTGATCAGACATTTAATGTATCTTCATACTCCACAATCAATCCCTGGGGACTGAAAGGAATTAATTTCACGAGCGGAGGATTTTCCGCAAAATACGGAAATGTATTATCTGCCGTGCTTGATTTAAAATCCTATGACATGCCGCAGTCAACGGGAATGTTCGCATGGATGGGGCTGGCAAATGCATCTCTTGACGGAGTATATCTTTCAAAGGAAAGAAATTTCGGCGCGACATTTTCTTTAGGCAAATTATTTCTCGAACCGTATTTTGCAATAAACGGAAAATATTCTGAATATTCACCTATACCGCAGTCCAATCAGCTGGGAGGAACACTTTCGCATAAAATCGGCAAAACCGGAATCATAAAGATGTATGCAAACTATAATGACGATAAAGTCGGAATATACAATGAAAGCCCTACATTTGACGGATATTTCAACTCATCCACAAAAAACATTTTTTCAAATATAAAACTGACAGTCGCACCGAGTTCATCTACACTCTTAAACGCCGGGATTTCATTCAGCGGCAACAACAGGGATATTTCATACGGAATAATCAGCACAAAAACGGACAATACATATTCAAAAGCAAGAGTTGAATTTACAAAAAACCTGACATCAAAAATTGACATTAACACAGGAGCGGAGTATGAATATACGGGATATGATTTGTCGGGAATTGTACCGTTGTATTCATTCAATATAGGAAACAATGCACCGTCTCTGAATCTTGACATATCGGAAAAGACAGGCAGGCTGGGTATTTATGCCGAGTCACAGATAAAATTTTCAGACAGGTTTTTTGCAATTCCGGGAATCAGAGCCGATTATCTGACGATATCCGGAAACATCAGTTATGATCCGAGGATTTCATTCGGATATCAGATTAACAATCTGAACTCCGTAAGGGGAGCGGCAGGTATTTATCATCAGTATCCGAAACTTGATTATTTCGTCAGGTCTCCGGAAAACAAACTTAATCCGGAAGAAGCTGTACATTATATACTCGGTTATGAATATAACAACGACAATAAATTAATTTTCAGAGTGGAAGGATTTTACAAGGATTACAAAGACCTTGTATTATATAACAGGAGGGATCTTTATTACAGGTCGGAAGGAGACGGTTATGCAGCCGGAGTGGATGTTTTTTTAAAGGCAAAAATTGCAAATAAATTTACCGGCTGGATATCATACTCGTATCTGGATTCAAAAAGAAAGCAGTATGAATCTCAGAACACAGCTCCGTCGAATTATGATATAACGAACAACTTAAGCGTTGTCGGAAGTTATAATTTATCGAGTCAGATTGTATTCGGGGCAACCGTAAAGCTGTCTACGGGAAAACCTTATACTCCGGTAACGGGAAGTTACTATGACAAGGAGCAGGGGGTATATGTTCCTGAATACGGAGCCACCAACAGCGCCAGATTTCCGGTATATTCCAGAGTTGACATGAATGCGCAGTATATTTTTTCACTTCTGGGAAAATTCGCCGTAGCTGTAATCGCGCTTAACAATATATTCAATCAGAATAATATTTATGATTATACATACAATTACAATTACACGGAACAGAAGGAAATAATCACAAACAACAGAAGAACTTTGTATGTGGGTCTTGGATTACAATTTTAACTATTTAAAAAATTCAAAAAAAATAAAAGGAGAAAAAATGAAACACAAAATTTCAGTAATTGCGTTTTTGGTTATGACACTGCTGATAAATATCAGCATTAAAGCCGGCAGTGATTTTGACAAAGCCATGATGAAGGCAAAGAAGAATCTTAAAGAGGCAATGGATAAGTCAGATGAAACAAAACTCATCAAAGTCCGGGGACAGTTTGAAAGAATATTGCAGCTGAAAAAGGACATCTGGCTTGTAAATTATTACATCGCATTGTCGGATTACGGGCTATCCATGACCGGTATGGCATCAAACAAATCAGATGTTATAAAAAAATATACTCTGTCAGGAATTGATGTGATTAATAAATCTATAGATGAAAATCCTGAATTTGCCGATTCGTACGTTCTGCTTGAAAATCTGAATTTCAACAGATGGCAGTATGAACAGGATAAAATGCAGGAAATAATTTCAGCGACGCAGTCTGCGGATGATGCGGCAAAAAAATTAGATCCGAACAATCCGAGACTGCTGCTGACAAACGGAATTGCCAGTTACTATACTCCCGAAGCCTTCGGCGGAGGCGCAAAAGTTGCAATTCCTCAGCTTGAGAAATCCATAGATGTATTCAAAACAAGAAAAGAGAAAAAGGATATTTATCCTGACTGGGGTTATGACCTTGCGCTCGGATACATGGCGCTTAGTCTTATCAAAAGGGATGATGACGGCGACATAAAATCGGCAAAATCATATATTGATCAGGCTGTCAAGATAAATCCCGAATCGGATTTCATATCGAAATATGTTATGAAACAATACAAGGAAGCGGAAAAAGAATAAACTGCATGCAAAACATTATTTGAGCAAGCCATCTGAATTACAATGTTGCTGAATTCAGATTTTAAAAAACTACAGAAGTCATCCGTACTTTTGTAGTTTTTTTATTAAATACTTTTTTTAGAATAGAATTTTTATTTTTGGTAAACTTAAAAATAATCATGTCACGAACAATAAAAGCTCCGACAGGTTCAAACATTAAATGTAAAAACTGGATAACAGAAGCCGCAATGAGAATGCTTATGAATAATCTAGATTCAGAAGTTGCCGAAAGACCGGAAGATCTTATAGTTTACGGCGGCAGCGGAAAAGCGGCAAGGAACTGGGAATGTTTTGATAAAATCATTGAAACACTGAAGAATCTAAATGACAATGAAACACTTCTTATTCAGTCCGGAAAACCTGTTGCCGTTTTCAAAACACATAAAGACGCGCCGAGGGTGCTGATATCCAATTCGCAGATCGTACCCGCCTGGGCAAACTGGGATGAATTCAGAAGACTTGAAGCTCTCGGACTTACGATGTATGGTCAGATGACGGCTGGAAGCTGGATTTACATCGGAACTCAGGGGATTCTTCAGGGCACGTATGAAACTTTTGCAGCCTGTGCAAACAAACATTTTGACGGGACATTATCCGGAAAATTTGTGCTTACCTGCGGTCTCGGGGGAATGGGCGGAGCACAGCCTCTTGCAGCCACGCTTAACGGAGCGGCATTTCTCGGTGTGGACACTGACAAATCGAGAATACAGAAAAGAATTGACACGGGATATTGTGATGTAATTACTGAGAGTCTTGATGAAGCACTGAAACTTGTGCTTGAAGCTAAACAGAATAAAAAAGCATTATCCGTCGGTCTCGTCGGAAATGCGGGGGAAGTATTGCCGGAAATACTGAAAAGAAATATAATACCGGATGTAGTAACAGACCAGACTTCTGCACATGACATGTTAAACGGATATGTTCCTATGGGAATGACATTTGAAAAGGCTTTAGACCTGAGGAAGAAAGATCCGGTAAAATATCAGGAGCTGTCTAGAAAAACTGTGGTTTTACATTGCAGGACTATGTGGGAATTTATGCAGAGGGGCTCGGTAGTTTTTGATTACGGAAATAATTTAAGAGGAGAGGCATACAATAATTGCTTTAAGTCCGCTTTTGAAATTCCCGGATTTGTTCCGGAATATATAAGACCTCTTTTCTGCGAGGGAAAAGGACCGTTCAGGTGGGTGGCATTGTCAGGAGATCCGGAGGATATTTACAGAACTGATGAAGCTATACTAAAAGCTTTTCCTGATAACAAACTTTTGCATAAATGGCTGAAAGCGGCAAAGGAAAAAATTCATTTTCAGGGACTGCCTGCGAGAATCTGCTGGTTAGGATACGGTGAGAGAGCAAAAGCTGGAAGAATATTCAATAAACTTGTCAGAGACGGCATTGTTTCGGCTCCGATTGTAATCGGAAGAGATCATCTTGACTGCGGAAGCGTGGCTTCACCGAACCGTGAAACCGAAAAAATGATTGACGGATCTGATGCAATTGCGGACTGGCCGGTGCTGAATTTCGGACTTCACTGTATAGGAGGAGCGAGCTGGGTATCACTTCATCACGGAGGGGGCGTAGGGATAGGAAACTCGATACATTCAGGGATGGTAATTGTAGCAGACGGCAGCCCGGAAGCGGATGAAAGACTGGAAAGATGCCTGACCTATGATCCGGGAATGGGAATAGTGAGACACGCCGATGCAGGTTATGATACTGCAATCCGGGAAAAGGATAAATTCGGAATAGTAATGCCGATGCAGTAAATTGTCCCGGCGGGAAATTATGACAAATGAATGCTGAAAACGAATTAATTAAAACGTAAAAATCCCGTTTATTTTAAATTAAATGACATTCAATCTTGAAATGCAGTTCAATTATAATTAATTTAATGAAAACAATTAACAACAGGTATCACCGATGAATATTCCGAAGTTCAAAGTAATGAATTTTACAAATACAGTTCTTCTTGTTTTAGTATTGATACAGTATTATCTGCTCGGATCTTTAAATAAAGTAAGTGAAAAATTCATAAATGTTGCAATTGATCTAGATTATAAGATAAAACTTATACCGGGTTTTATTTTGCCTTATGTTTCAGTATATCTTGTAATTATTTTCCTTCTTATTCTTATTGTAAGAAAGAGAGATAAAGGAGACTTAACAATATTTATGTTTTCTATGCTGATTCTCTTCAGTCTTATCAATTTTATGCACGGCTTTTTTCCGGTTAATAATTTCATAAGACCCGAGATCAAGGACACCGGCTTTTTCTTTGAGGCGGTAAATTCACTTTATAAATCAGTAAATCCGTATAATACACTTCCAAACTGGCACACTGCTACTGCTGTTCTATGCGCTGTAGCTTTTTATAAATTAAAATTCAGAAGATTTCCGGTATTCATGATCTGGATTGTTCTAGTTGCAGTTTCTCCTCTGTTCTTAAAGATGACTTATCTTATGGATTTTTTAATAGCGGTTCCTCTGCCGTTTTTATGTTATACGGTTGCTGAAAAAATATCAACTGTAACAGTTAAAACGGAAACAGTAAAGGAAGTCGTAAAAATATTTTCACTTGAATCTCTGATACAGTCTGTTGCTATCGGCATCAGGGACGAAAATACAATTTCCTCTTTAATAGATAACCTCACACGGATAGAAAAGAATCAGACAGAAAATGATCTGGAAGAAATGAAACTGATCGGAAAGGAATTAAATCCTCCGGTTCAGTCTTTAAAGGAAATAATCAACAAACTTATATTATCAATAAATGTAGAAAATCAGATTGATAATGCAAAGAAAATGTTCGGTAAAAACGACAGATCATACGTTCCTACAGACAAAGAGGTAAAAGAGTCAACAGATGATTTGATTACAGAAGCCTGCAGACCTTTTGACAATCCGAAATTCCGGTTTGTGCTTCTTGAGATGAAGAAAAGAAATACAGGTCTGATCAATAAAAATTCCATTGAAGAAGCTGCCAAAGAAAGATCTGCAGAGATTATAAAGAAGTTTACAAGCTTTATTGAATCGCATAAAGAGGATATTCCCGCTATTAAATCAATATGGAACAATACAAACGGGCATGTACATGTCGGCATAGATGACATTAAGATAATAACAAGAGAGCTTCGCAAGCCTCCTTATGAAATTACGACTGATGAAATCTGGAATGCCTATTACAGGCTTGATAATACAAAGGTAAAGCCTCTTGGCGACGAAAAAAATCCTGCAAATATTATTACTCTGACAAAATATGCAATCGGTAAAATTGAAAACCTGGATCCTTATACTGATGATGTTGACAGGAATTTCAATGAATGGATAAAGGAAAATGAATCAAAGGGAAGAAAATACACTGAAGAGGAAATGGTCTGGCTGAATATGATGAAGAGCCATGTTTCGGCATTTATGGAAATCAACATGCTGAGCTTTAATCAGCCGCCGTTTGTCAATAAAGGCGGAGCTGCAAAAGCATACAACATTTTCGGACCGGATTTAAACAGGATTTTGTATGAGCTTAATGAAAAACTGATCTGAACAAACAAGCTGTAATTTAAAGAATAAGTTCTTTTAAACAAATATACCGGGGTGCTCTGAAAGTAAAGGGCTGAGATTAAACCCATTGAACCTGCTACGGATAATGCCGGCGAAGGAATTTAATTTATTTTTACGCTTAAGTCTTTTCATACGGGTTCGGAAAAGATTTAAGCGTTTTTTTATTGCAAAAAAAATGAGTAATGCAAGTATTTCTGTAAAGGGAAATTTATCCCGGTGCAAAACCCGGGGATTAACAGCTAAAAAATTTTTATACTTTTTGTTTTCTGTTATTTTTTTTAATCAAATAACTGATGTTTCTGCACAGGAAGAAAAGGACAGCGCGAAGTATAAAACAGAATCCATAGAAGTTGATGCCCTGAAAAGCGTGGAAAGATTTACTCCGGTAACATTTGAAGACATAAAAAGATCCGAAGTCGAAAAAAAATACTGGATGCAGGATCTGCCGATGTTTCTCAACGGTTATACAAGCATCAATTCTTATTCCGAATCCGGTTCATCACTCGGATATTCTTATATGTCAATCAGAGGATTTGATCAGAGAAGGATTTCTATACTTATCAACGGCATTCCGCAGAATGATCCCGAAGACCATCAGGTATACTGGGTGGATATTTCCGATCTTACCGCGTCAGTGGAGGATATACAGATTCAGAGGGGAATAGGAACCTCGCTTTACGGTTCATCTTCTATCGGCGGAGTTGTAAACGTAAAAACCATCGATTTCTTCAGGAGAAATTTTCTCAGCTTTTCTGCCGGCTTTGGAAATTACAATTCAAAGCGTTTTTCCGGGGAATATTCTTCCGGACTTTTAAAAAACGGATTCGGATTTTACGGCAAACTAACCGGAATAAGCACAGACGGTTACAGGGATTTGTCCTGGTCAGATTACTGGAGTTATTTTTTCAGTGCGGGTAAAATATTCGGCAAAAGTTCTGTTCTGAAACTTAATTTTTTCGGTAGTCCGATGAAAAATCATCTCGCATATCTTGGTGTTGATAAACCTTACCTTGACGGAATGATTACGGGAGATATTTATACAGACAGAAAATATAATTACCTCACATATCCGGATGAATCGGATAATTATTTTCAGCCGCACTTCGAACTAGTTTACAATGTACAGACAGATAAAAATCTTTTTATTTCAAATACTCTGAGTTATATAAAAGGCGACGGTTATTTTAATACATCATTTCCGGTATATTACGGTTATGATTTTGATTATTTCAGACTGGATCCTTTCTATACTGCGGATTCGACATCATATAATCCATTGTATTACAGAAGGAATGAAGACGGAACTCTTTATTTTGAAAAGGGAAAAGGATATGAGATTGTCAGAAGCGATATAATTACAAGACTTAACGTAAACAACGATACCTGGGGCTGGTTTCCTAAAATACAGCTTAAACATAATAATGAAAAAGGCACGCTTGTTATCGGAGGCGAAATCAGAATTCACAACTCAGATCATTACGGGGAGATTACTTCGGCAGAAGCGCTTCCACCCGGAACACCTCAGGATTATGTTTACTATTCCTATAACGGAGGAAAAAACACATATTCTGTTTATGCAAATGAGATTTACAGGATTACTGATAAGTTAAACGGAATGCTTGGTTTGCAGTTTGTTTATCACAGGTATGAAATTTCAAATGATAAATACAGACCGTATGAATTCGGAATTGATTATAATTTCTTTACTCCGAGAGCTGGACTAAATTACAATTTCAACCGGTATCTGAGTGCATTTGTGAATTTTTCCGTTGCCAAGCGGGAACCGCGGCTGAAGGATATTTATGATGCCGAGAATCCATATTCCGTTCCGAACTTCAGGATAGTTGATGCAGAAAACGGAATTTATGAAGATGTGCTTATTAAACCGGAAGAAATGTTTGATTACGAATTCGGAGTCGGTTACACTTCGGATAATCTTAAAACGGATCTGAATTTTTATTACATGGATTTTAAAAATGAAATAGTAAACAACGGGCAGCTTGATCTTGTAGGACAGCCGGTTTCCGGGAATGCGGGAAAGTCGGTTCATAAAGGACTCGAGCTTCAGTTTGTCCTGAAACCTTTTTACCAGAATTCACTTAAGTATTTTTCAGTTTCAGGAAATCTTAATTTATCAGATAATTACTTTACACAATACCTTGAAATACTCGGCGCGGATTCTTCGGGAAATGTCATTTACGGAAATGATTATTCCCAGAACAGCATCATACTTACTCCTGATATTATCGGAAATCTATCGTTAAATTATGATGCCGGTTTCGGACTAAATGCATACATAACACTGCAGTATATCGGAAAGCAGTATCTTGATAATTCCGAAAATGAAAGAAAAAATCCGGAAGTCAGGAATCAGCCGGGTTATACGGATAAAATAATCGAGCCGTATACAAATGTTAATGCCGGTCTGACTCTGAATTTCACTTCTCTTTTTAAGAAAAACAGTGTTACAGGGTATTTCAGGGAATTGCAGATTGATTTTAAAGCAAACAATATATTCAATATATTGTATGAAACGACGGGTTATATCAGCGGCGGAATTCCGTACTGGATTCCGGCAGCAACAGCAAACTTTTACGCAGATCTGAAAATAGGATTTTAAGAAAACAAAATGAATTGCCGGTAAACTTTAATTATTACATGTGTGTTGAGAAAATTATTCAGAATAAATCAAAAAACATCCGGATGAAAATTAAAAGCGGAATCACTCTGACTCTCGTAACTTTTTTTATATTCGTTTTTTCAAGCTGTTCGTTTACCAGGGAAAAAAAGCAGGAAGAAATTTTAAAACCAACATCAAAAAATTCAATGTCAGCAAAAAAAGACACAGCAGTATTCGGCGCAGGATGTTTCTGGTGCGTTGAAGCCATATTTCAGGAGTTAAAAGGAGTTGAATCAGTGGAATCCGGCTATACCGGTGGTACAACGGTAAATCCTACATATAAGGAAGTCTGCTCCGGAAACACAGGACATGCAGAAGTTGCGAAAATAGTCTTCGATCCGTCTGTAATTTCTTACAAAGAACTTCTCGAGGTTTTCTGGACAACGCACGATCCGACTACACTCAACAAACAGGGTGCTGATATAGGCACACAGTACAGGTCTTCAATATTTTACACCGGAGACGAGCAGAAGAAAGAGGCTGAGCTTTCAAAAAAAGAAACAGCTCCCCAGATCTGGGACGGTGATATTGTAACGGTGATTGAACCTCTGACTGTATTTTACAAAGCCGAAGATTATCATCAGAATTATTACAATGAAAATTCCGGACAAAGTTACTGTCAGTTTGTAATAAACCCAAAACTGGAAAAATTCAGAAAAAAATACAGGAATAAACTGAAAGATCAGTAAATTCTCCTTAATACACATTCAAAACCTGTTTATTTTAAACATCAGAGTGTACAGTAGAATTAATTTCATTATCAGAATTTATGTTCATTTCCGGATTTCGGATTTAACGATGTATCCAATCTACTATGGTATTTTGAAATGAAGTTTTTTATTTTAAAATAAAGACTAAGACCCTCATTAAATCCGGGAAACACTTTTTAATCTTCAGTAAAACCAGAGGGTATGAAAAGATTTTTAAAAATACTTCCGGCAGGTTTAATTTGTGTAATAATATCATTATTTGCCTGTGAATTTACTTACTCTCAGTTTGTCAATTTCGGAAGGAATAAAGTTCAGTATTCCGATTTTGACTGGCAGATATTACAGACAGAGCATTTTCAGATTTACTATTACATAGAAGAAAAAGAGCTTGCCGAAATCGGAGCAAAGTATGCCGAAGAAAGTTATAAGTTTCTTCAGCAGAAATTCAATCACTCCCTTGCCGACACAGTACCGATAATATTTTATGCATCGCCAATACATTTCAAAGAGACAAACACGACTCCTGGGCTGATACCTGACGGAGTGGGAGGATTTTTTGAATTTATCAAAGGAAGAGTAGTCCTTCCTTTTGAAGGATCACTCTCGCAGTTCAGGCATGTCATACGGCACGAGCTCACTCACGTTTTTATGACAAGTAAAATTCTGAATATTCTCAAAGCTCACAGAATCACGACTTCACAGACACCGCCACTGTGGTTTACCGAAGGAATTGCGGAATTGTATTCGACGCAATGGGATACACAGGCGGAGATGGTATTGAAAGATGCTGTACTCAGCGGATATATTTCGGGACTGAGCAACTGGGAAAGGTTTTACGGAACATTTTTTATGTATAAGCTTGGACAGAACATACTCGAGTATATTTCTGCTGAATACGGGGAAGATAAAGTGCTTCAGCTTGTGGAAAATTTCTGGATTGATGACAATTTTTCAAATGTTATGAAAGTAACAATCGGAAAGGATTACGGTGAGTTTGACAATGAATATCTATATCATCTGGAAAAAAAATACTTTCCTCAGTTAAAGGACTATGACATACCTTCAAAGGTGTCTGAAAATATTTATTCGGAATCATTTGCGCATAAGCCTGCTTATGCGGATGTGAACGGAAACAGGGAAGTTTATTTTATCGGCAACAATTCGGGATTTACAAGTTTGTTTAAAGTAAATATGCGTTATCCCGGAAATGCCGAGCTTGTGATTGAAGGAGAATCCAGTGATGAATTTGAGCAGTTTCATTTTTTCAGAACAGGTCTTGATGTTTCAAAAGCAGGATTGCTTGCATTTATCACTCAGAAGGGAAATTCCGATGCGCTTCATATTTATGATGTTAAGAAGGAAAAAGTGATAACGGATTATTCATTTCAAGATATTGTAAGCATAGGTTCGCCTTCATGGAATAAAGACGGCAGAAAAATTGTGTTTCCGGGATCCGATTTCGGAGGAAGGACGGATTTATATATACTTGACACGGAAACAGAAAAGGTAGAACGGCTGACAAATGATTATTATGATGACAGGGATCCGGATTTTTCTCCTGACGGAAATTACATAGTATTTTCATCCGACAGAACATCAACGGGTATAAATAAAAGCTACAATTTATTTTTGTACAATCTAAAGACAGGGAATATTGATTATCTGACATTCGGAGAGCAGATTGATTATTCGCCGCATTTCTCCGCTGACGGTTCGAAGATTGTATTTACGTCAAATACCGGCGGACCGCAGAATATCTGGATGATAGATTTCGGAAACAGCATTGCATCCGAACAGATAAATACCGGCACAGGTGCAATTCCGGATGAAAATAAAATTGATTACGATAAGCTTGAAATGAGACAGATTACAAATTTTACATCTGCAGCATTTGATCCGTCCTGGGCGGGAAAAGATAAAATTGTATTTTCATCATACGAGTTCGGAGGTATCAGCATAAAGCTTCTGAGAGACATAAAAGAAAGATACGACAGCAGTATAACAATTAAGAAGATTGACATAAAATCGAAAGGTGAAAACTGGACGTCCGATAAAATAAAAATCACACCTCAGAAAAATTCATCAAAATACAAGAAAGAATTTTCTTTTGATATTGCGACAACTGCCCTTACTGTTGATCCGGTATTCGGAGCTAATACGGGCGGTATAATTTCTCTGAGTGATCTTCTGGGTGATGAAAGATATTATTTTCTTGTGTTCAATAATTCTAACGGAGACGCAGAGTTCTGGAAAAGCTTTAACATAGCGATATCGAAATATTCAGTGGAAAAACGGCTGAATTATGCTTACGGCATTTATCATCTGTCGGGAAGAAGATATGACCTTCGCGATTATGACCAGTCTTTTTTCGAAAGGCTGTACGGAGGATATTTAAGCATGGCTTATCCGCTGTCATTTTTCAGAAGGATTGAAATGACGGTCAATATGGCGCAGTCTATCAGAAGCTTCGACAATGTGGACAACCGGAGATCGCTGTTAATTTCGAATTATCTGAGCTACATAAAGGATAATTCTCTCTGGGCTTGGACGGGACCGATTGACGGCGAGAGACTGAATCTGACGCTCGGATATACAACAGACATTACGAATTCAAACATTAATTATTTTTCATTCTTTTTTGATTACAGGAAATATTTCAGACTGGGAATGCTTTCGGCACTCGGAGTCAGAACGCAGTTTTTCCTGAATCAGGGAAAAGAGCCGAGAAGATTTTTCATGGGAGGAAGCTGGTCTCTAAGGGGATGGCCTCTGAATTCAATAAGAGGAAGCAAAATGTGGCAGGCAAATGCAGAGCTCAGATTTCCGCTTCTCAATATAGTTGCGTTAAGATTTCCGATCGGAATCGGATTTGATTTTCCCGGCATAATGGGAGCTGTATTTGCCGATGCGGGAAATGCATGGGATAATAATTCAAATTACAAAACAACATACGGCAGCATCGGAGCAGGCGTAAGGATGAATGTGCTCGGAGCTATTGTTCTGAGATATGATATCGGAAAACGCATCGAGAATAATTTTACCACATTGCAGGGAGACTGGTTTCAGAATTTTTATTTCGGGTTTGATTTTTAAGCATGAAATCATGCAAGAGTGCCGCTGCCGCTGTTCAGCAAATCCATAACCCTGCCTGCTATATGATCTGCAAGATCATTAAAGCTGACAGGATTGTATTCAAAACTCGGCATTGCCGGAACAATCTTTCCTCCCGATTCAATAATTTTTAACATATTCTTCAGATGTATCATGTTAAGAGGTGTTTCTCTCGGAACAATAATAAGAGGTTTTGAATATGAAAATGCATAATCAGCGGATTTCTCTATCAGATTCTTGCTTTCGCCGTTTGCAATGCCGGCTAAAAATCCCATTGAACACGGGCATACAATCATTCCCGAACTTACATATTTGTTCGTAAAAATTTCAGATTTCAGGTCAAGGTTATTATGAAACGTAACGGTTGATTTAAGCACTATCAGTTCGGGAAAAAGTGATGTCAGATTTGAATTCGTAAGCTCTGCACCGCACTCTTTATACAAAGTATATACGGCATATTCGGATAAAATCAGATCCACATTGAATTCATTCATGAGCAAAGCTCTGAGCATTCTGAGTCCGTAAATTGCACCGCTGGTTCCGGTCATTGCAAGAATAATGTTTTTCCCCTCACCGCTGTAATTTCTTATAAGAGTCGAAGTTTCTGTCTGTGCAACAGATGAAGATTTTTCTTTTGGCATAAGATTAGTTCCTGTTTAATAAAATTGAAATTACCGTAAATATCAGAACTGATATTATTACAAATATAATGTTTTGAAAAACAAAAATCTGAATAAAGAACAGAATCATTCCCGCTGCCATTGCAATAAACACTTCAAGAAATTTTGAAGCAGAATTGAATTTTGTGCTTTCAAGAGTGAAAGGATAAGTTCTGTCGAACAGAGAACTCACGGTAATCAGAAAATAAATTCCAGAAGAAACATAAAGCATGTTCATCACTGCGGTTTTAATATCAGAAGTAATTAAAACAACGAGGAAGATGAGTGCGGTTACGGGAAGAATGAATCTTAAATAAATAAACTTTGCCGTACCGGATATGATTTTTCCTTTATCGGAAATGGGAAGAGAATCATAAATCCAGTCTGTATTGTAAGTATTTTCGTCAAGTATTTTTGTGTTTGAGATCAGCATTTTCGAACTTATCATAAGAGTCAATGTTATAGAAGGGCTCATTAACACAATCACAGTATTTACAAAATCACTGTTTCCGGAATTTCTGTTAAAATAAATCAATTCCGGTATTCCGGATATCAGACCGACTGATGCCATTATAAGAGGAATCAAAGCGACCGGAAAGTATTTTGTTTTAAGAAAACGGGAATTGTTCAGCTGATTTTTTGCGAGATTATAAGAAGCTTTTTCGAATTTATCCGGAAGTATAAATTTATTTATAAATTCAGTTAAAAAAACGGATTTAAATTTTTTAACTTCGGTACTTTTACTTCTTAAGAGTGATTCAGCATTTACGAGCATAACGGAATACTTATTTGTCAGAAAATAATAAAGACAAACATAAACCGTTAATGTAATGAGAATGCAGAATACAATGAATACCGGTTCATAAACCGGCAGTGAGAAGAAAGTCTGAGGAAGCCGGGCAGCAATGTCTTTTTCAAGAATATTAATTTTTAATGAATTTAAAGCAGGTTTCTTAATTCCAGCCGAAAGGGATGAGGCAATAAAAATAAAAATGAAAAACAGAATCTGAAACAGATTCAGCATTAATCCAGCTCTTTTCGAAAAGTAAATCAGAATAAAGGAGTATACAATTGTAACAATGCCTGCAGAAGAAAAACCGAACAGCAGATTTGCTGAAAGATACAAAGCTGTTTTTAAAATATCATTATCAATCAGATGAAAGAATACAATCTGCGGAACGGTAGCCGATACTATAAAAAACATGAGAAAGAATAATGCTGAAAGGAATTTTGAAACAAAAAGATCCCGGCTTTTTAAGGGAAGGGATAACAGTATATCACGATTCCTTACACCAAGAAACAAATTATCGAAATCATTCAGGACAAGCATTGCAAACAGGAAAAGATTTGATGTAAGAGTTAAAATAATGTAGCTTCTCTCGTTAAAAAAAGTATAAAAATTAAATGACAGGATTGTATTTGAAAAAAGATAAGCAATCAGTATACCGGTAAACTTTTTTCTTCCCGAATTTTTTTTATCACGGAAATCAAGCCTGATGAACAGTGAAAGCAAACTCTTTACGGAAGATTCTGTCATAATTAGTTTTATTTGCCGTTCTTTTTAAGATTAGACTTATACTCTTTGACAGCCTGCAGGTGCTGCTGATAATTTTCGGAAAATTTATGACCGCCTTCGCCGGTAGCAACGAAAAATATATATTCATGAGTATCAGGATTTATCGCGGCTTCTATGGCATCAGTGCCCGGATTATTTATCGGACCGGGCGGAAGACCTTTAAAAAGATAAGTGTTGTATTTCGAATTTATTTTAAGATCACTGTAAAGCAGCCTTCTCGGTCCGTCTGGAATTATATACTGAATTGTCGGATCTGCCTCAAGTCTCATACCTTTTTTAATCCGGTTGTAATAAACTCCGGATATGACAGGCATCTCGCTGACAATTTTTGTTTCTCCCTGAATAATAGAAGCCATTGTTATCAGTTTCAGAAGATTTGAATCTGCATCTGTTTTATTTAATCTGACAAGTCCTCTGTCAATTACACGTTTCCTGAATTCATTAAAAAGAATGAAAACAAGACTTCTTTCACTGACAGAAGTCTGCAATTCGTATGTATCGGGAAAAAGAAATCCTTCCAGATTATTTATTCTTCCGTTTAATCCGAGAAGATTTATCAGAGAATCATTTTCGGTTTCTTTGTAAAACTTTTCTTTAGACAGCGATAATTTCTTTTCAATAAGCTTTCCGATCTGCTTTATTGTATAACCTTCGGGAACAGTAATCTTTATAAACTGAGTAAGACTCTTGTCTGTAAGCAAATCAATCAGATCGAGAGCGCTCATTCCGTTCTTAAAAAGATAACTTTTGGAAATTATCTGACTTTCTTTTCCGGCAATCTTAACAGCTATTTTAAACAGAAGGGGATCCGGAATAATATCGTTGTCTTTAAGAAGAATTATTATTCCGTCAAGATTCTTTCCTTCTTCGATAATTACCTTCTTTTCAGGATTTCCTTTCCAGAAGTATTTTGAATAAAACAGCTGGTATATGATAAATGCAAGAAGAAAAATATTTAATACTGCAATAAACCAGCAGTATTTTCTGATTTCAGCTAAGAGTAACTGCAATTTATGCTGTTAGATGTGTTTTAAACATAGTCTCCGAATATTATTTCAGGTTATTTATCTGAGGCTGTTTGGCTTTGAGTGAATCATCAATTATTCTCAGATATTCAGAAACAGTTTCATTCTTTTTTTCAATTTCAAGATATCTTTCAAAATGTTCTTTAGCTTCAGAGAAATTTCCGTTGCCTTTATAATATTCCCCGAGATAATAATGAGAGTCCGTATATTCAGGAAACAGCTCGACTGATTTCAGAAGATTTTTTTCAAAATTCGGAAAATCATTTAAATAGTAATATGCAAAAGCCCTGTAAAAATATGCGTAAGCGCAGTTCGGATCAATTTCAAGAATGCGGTTTGTAAGATAAAGAATCTGCTGACCGTCTTTTCTTCCCATAAGCGACTGAGCTTTCATCAGGAGTCCGTTGGTTTCCCTGGAGAGAATTCTGGTTTTACCCGGTTCGTATTTATAAATTTCCATTATCTCCGGCGGAAGAGTGGAAGCAGTGGAATAAACCGGGTCTTTATTTGCCACTCTGTACCATTCTCTGAGAAATGCAAGATAAGTGACACCGTTCTTATTCATGTAATTACTCACATAACTGACATAATCCAGATCATTAATCTTATTAATCAGTTCAGGAGTAACAAGACCCGCAATATCCACGATTTTTCTGTCGGAATAATAGCCTATAGCGCCGACATCATGAGTTGCAATCACATCAGTTTCGTTTGTATTGTCTTTCAGCCACTGAGCAGCTTTTACCTGCCTGTCATAAATATATTTGCACTGATTAACATACAAATCACGGCTCTCGTCATAATTTTTAATACCGATGAAATATGCTATACCAACAAGAATATAAAAAATGCTTCTTGAAAATAACTGGTTGTCCGAATATTTATATATAATCCTGCATAAATCCCTGAAACCGACAGTTGCAACGAGTATAAAGAACGGAATAACCGGCATAAGATATCTGCCGAATCTGTGAGCATAAGGAAGTTTCAGCCAGTAAATAAAAACAAGCCCGAGAATAAACAGAATATATGCAGTATTCTGATTGTAGGTTTTTTTGTACAAATCGAAAAGCAGTTTAAGAAAGGAAAATATAAATCCTATCATTATTACATAATATGCACCATCCTTGAAATAATCCCAGACTTCATACCGTAGAAATGCTTCCCGGCTTCTGAATTCGGGAGAATAGTAAGTCAGCTTTGCGTTGTATGTATTCGGAAGAATTGAACCCGAAAGCATAAAATTCATCAGAAAATACAATCCGGTTAAACCTGCAAAAATCAAAAGAATTTTTTTCATCTCATCTGCAGTAAAAAGATTCAGATTTATATTATCTTTTGAATATATTTTTGTCAGAACATAATCGATAATAAGAGCAATAATAAAAACAATTCCATCCGGTCTTGTCCACATAATCAGACCGAGCATGACGGCAAAAGGAACGGCTTTCCTTTCTTTGTAAAAATAAGAACAGAGTAAAAGTATAAAAATAAACATCGTTGTTTCCATGCCGGATACTGAAATGAAATTCATCCATTTGTCGATGATAAACAGACCGGTACAGACCATTGCAAGAATATTTTCCCTTGAAAATTCAAATGTAGCCAGTCTGTAAAATACCAGAGAGGACAAAACAAAAAACAATATTCCCAGAGCATAACTCAGCATCATTTCATTTTCTGTTATGAAAAAACCTATTCCGAGCAGTATTGTATACAACGGGGAAGTCGAACCGGCTGTAACCATTTCATTTTTGAAATATGAAAAACTGAAATAATGAGCCAGATTTTTGGCAAAAGTGAGATGAATCCACGGATCATCCAGAGGGAAACTGAAAAAATGATTGATTTTAAATGAAGATCTTAGAATGAAATAACTGAGAAACAAAGGAACGAATGCAAATACAGTATAAATTATGATTTTTGAGATCCGGGTCGGCTTATAAGTGTTTTCAAATGCATATGTATTCTGATCATTTCTGCTTGTCCGCTTCTTTTTAACAGGATATTTTAATTTTTTCATGTGACAAAATAATTATTTGAACAAGTAATATCAATTTTAATAGTTCAGAATAAGAACAGTATAAGAGTATAGTATGACTTCGGTGATATACATTATAAATTTTACAGACAGTAATATTCAGTCCGGATAGAGTAAAAAAATATCCGGCATTCTTTTATTCATAATAAAACAGGCACAAACAGATAACAATTAGAAATAACATTGAAGTTAGTCCTGTATATTTCTAAGTTAGAAAAAAATTAATTTAATGACCAGTAAGTCAGAATATTTCATGAAGCAGGCGATTCTGCTTTCAAAAGAAAATCTCAGCAAGGTTTCCGGCGGACCTTTCGGAGCAGTAATAGTTAAAGACGGCAAGCTTATTTCCGGTGGTTCGAATCAGGTTACTACACATAATGACCCTACTGCACATGCCGAAATTGAAGCAATAAGAGCTGCATGCAAAGCACTGAATACATTCAGTCTTGAGGGCTGTGAAATTTATACAAGCTGTGAACCTTGTCCGATGTGTCTTTCGGCGATTTACTGGGCAAGGCTTGATAAAATTTATTATGCAAATACTCGGGAAGATGCCGCAGAATTGAATTTTGATGACGAATTTCTTTACAATGAAATCGGCAAGCCTTCTGAACACAGAAAAATTCCGATGACACAGATTCTCCGTGACGAAGCATATGTTGTATTTAAAGAATGGATATTAAAAGAAAACAAGATACATTACTGAAAATTTTTGAGAATGAAAACTCTCTTTATAAATTCAAAAGTATGGACAGGGAACAGAAATTTCACTGATGCTTTGGGATTTGATTCTGAAACAGGAAAAGTCACTTTTACCGGAAACAGCCGGGAATCCGGAAAAATAAGACATGAATATAATGAAGTAATAGATCTGAATAAAAAGCTGGTGCTTCCTGCTTTTACGGACGGACACTGTCATTTTATCAAGGGAGCATTTATTAATTCACAGCTGAATCTCAGAAATGCATCTACAGTAAATGAATTTACGGAGGGAATAAAAAAGTACAGAACAATAAACAGTGCTTTATGGATATACGGGGGATACTTTTCCGAAGCAAATTTTAAAGAAGCATTTACCCCCGGGATTGAATTTCTCGATGAAATATGCGGTGATGTTCCGGTAATTATTTCGAGATTTGATCTGCATTCTGCATTTGTAAATACGAAGGCGGTTGAAATATCAGGGATTTTAAGCAGGGAAAAAGAGTTTACGGATGAGGAAATTGTAAAAAAAGACAATATATTTACAGGAGAGGTTAAAGAAAGGGCGAGAGAATATATACTGGAAAAAATCCCCTTACCGGATTTACGTGAGAGAACGGAAACAGTATTAAATCAGATCTCAAAACTCCATTCATTCGGTATAACATCAATTTCGGACATTACTATGCCTGAAGATCTTGAAGTATACAAAGAACTTATAAACAGTGATAAACTTTTACTGAATGTGGATTCCAGACTGCCATTTACCGAAGCCGGTAATATTGAAAAATATAAAAGAGAGTTCGGAGAAATTTCCGGGAAGATAAAATTCAATTCTCTCAAAGCATTCTATGACGGTTCACTTTCCAGTAAGACGGCATATATGTTTTCAGATTACAAAAATACCGGAAGCAACGGAATCAGAACGGAATATGCTGCAAGCGGAGATTTTGAAAAAGCAGCTTTTGAAATTGACAAGGCAGGATATCAGATATCTGTTCATGCAATAGGAGATAAAGCAGTATCAGAACTTCTTAATCTTAACGAAGAAATCATTAAGCAAAACGGGATCAGGGACAGACGGTTCAGAATTGAGCATGCGCAGCATATTGCGGAAAGTGATTTTAAAAGATTCAGGGATTTAAATGTCATAGCTTCTGTTCAGCCGTCACATTTATTCAGTGATGCAATAACTGCAATGACTATACTGCCTGATCCGGGCTCAGAGCATAATTACGGAAAATTATTTGATCACGGCGCGCATGTATGTTTCGGAACGGATTTCCCTGTAGTAAGCGAAAATCCTTTTGAAACACTTCATTATGCTGTTACGAGAAAAGCAAAAGGATTTCCGGACGGTTTTTACAATGACCTGAGAATTTCATTGCCTGATTGTCTGAAGTCTTATACAGAAGAGAACAGCTATGCAGCATTTGACGAAAATAAAAGAGGAAAATTAATTCCCGGACAAGATGCAGATATAATGGTAATGGAAGACGATATTTTTAACATTGATGAAGATGAAATCAAAAACGGAAAAATAAATATGACATACTTTCAGGGTTACCGGATTTATTAGAATCCGGAATTGATTTAATTCTGAATTGCTGCTAATTCACCTGCTTTAATAAATGCGCCAATAAGATCAGCCACACCACCTGATTTAGAGAGTTCCGAAAACAGCATCTTGTATGGTTTTCCTTTGATTTTTACCTTCAGATTTTCATATTGTCTTGCACCGGATAAAATCGATTCCTTTAACTGAGCAGCCGATAGCTGCGGATAATATGATTTGAGAACAGCAGCGATTCCGCTTACTACGGGAGCTGCCATACTTGTTCCGCTGATAATTTTATACTTATTTCCCGGAGCGGTTGAATTTATCCTTGCGCCTGGAGCAAAAACATCGACTACTTCATCCGAATAATTGCTGAAAGATGCGGCAAGATCATATTTGGAATTTTCATTTTCCGGATCTTTCTCATCATTCCATTGCTTCATCCATGTGCTTGCGCCGACTACAATCATGTTTGAAAAATATTTTTTGTTTCCGTTTTCATACAGATATTTTCTGGGAAAATTAACAATTTCGGTAATATCTTCGCCTTCATTTCCCGCCGAAACAACGAACAGTACATTATTATCCTCGGCATACTTTATCGCATCGACGACAAAGTCCGGATGCGGAGAAAAATACTTTCCTGCAGACATGTTAATTATGCTTGCGCCGTTGTCAACCGCATATCTGATTGCGTTTCCGACATCCTTATCTCTTTCGTCACCCTGATTCGGAACAGCCCTCAGGCACATTATTTTTACAAATGGCGCTTGCCCGGTCTTCTTAGATCCTATAATTCCCGACACATGAGTCCCGTGTATTTCGGTTTCTTCCAGCACATTATTATTTCCGTAATTTTTTTCCAGAAGAGTGTTTTCAGTTTCCGTATCAAGATCAAGAGAATCAAAGAGGACTTTTGATTTCAGCTTGTATTCATCATCGAGTTCTATAAGGTCATTTTTATCCGTTCCGAAAAGCATATAAATTCCAAGAATCATAGAAGCGGCATCCTGATATTTTCCTTTTAGTCCTTCAGAAATTTCCATCAGCTTTTTCGGATCAGATGTAATGTTTTTTGTCTTTAACACATTTTCGGCATTGATGTATTCAGACAGGGTTTCACTCACGCCTTCCTGAGTTGATATAATCTCATCTCTTTTATCTTCAAATTCTTTTTTTACTTTCTTAAAATAAAAATCAGTTTCATCAGTGCCGAGATTTTTCAGTCTGTAATATTCCCTTGTTACTTCAAGTGAAGCATTATACTTGGTTCCGAGAAAGTTCCAGCCGTAAAAATCATCGGTATATCCGTTATTATCGTCATCCACACCCGAAATACCGTATAGTTCACTTTCATTTTTCCAGATATTATCTTTTAAATCTTCGTGATTTATGTCAAAGCCCGAATCAATGACAGCAACTGTCACATCTGTTCTTTGAGGGACAGGATTAAGAGTTTTTAAGAATTTATAGAATTCATTTGTCCTGACGCCTTCATATCCGTCTTTATCGGGGTCAAGCAATACCCAGTCCGGCAAATCACCCTGAATGGAAGTTTCGCTGTTAAGAAGAAAAATTTGAAGCGGATTTTTCTCTATATTATTGTTTACAGATAAGGTAAAACCCTGAAGGAAAAAAAGGACAGATAATACAAACAATGAAAACAATGTTCTCTTCGGCATGTTTTGTAATTTCATATATCTAAAATAATTAATTTTATATATTGAGAATGAAAATATGTAATACTCAGAACAATAATCCGACTAAAAAATTACCTGTAATGAAAAATTACACTGACGTTTACACTGAATATAAAAAAATCATAGATAAAATTCTTTCCACTTCAATTCAGAAACAGACACCGGAAACATTATACAAACCGCTTAAATATCTTCTGGACGGAGGAGGAAAAAGAATTAGACCCGTGCTTTTGATATTTGCCTGCGAAGCTGCCGGCGGAAAAATGGAAGATGCCGTTAATGCATCAGTTGCAATTGAATTGCTTCACAACTTTACACTTGTACATGATGATATTATGGATAATGCCGATACAAGGAGAGGGAGACTGACCATACATAATAAATGGAACACAAATGTCGCAATACTTTCCGGAGATCATTTAATCGGAATGGCATATACATATCTTCTGAAAACTGATTCGGAAAGGCTCGGAGAGATTGCAAGGACTTTTACTGACGGAATTATCGAAGTCTGCGAAGGGCAGAGTTATGACAAGGAGTTTGAAAGCAGAAAAGATGTAACTGTCGAAGAATATATAATGATGATCGGCAAAAAAACCGCAAAGATGCTTGAAACATCTGCGCTGATAGGCGCAATTATAGGCAAAGGTAGCGCAGAGATGATGCTGAATTTAAAAGAATACTCGTCAAATCTCGGAATTGCTTTTCAGATTCTAGACGATCTTCTTGACATTACATCAACGGAAAAAGAGCTTGGCAAAAAAATTGGCGGTGATCTTGTTGAAGGAAAGAAAACTTTCATTTTATTAAAAGCACTGGAACTTGTAAAAGAGAGAAATGATCTTTCAAAATTATATTATATAATTGAGCACAACGGTCTGGAAAATAATGAAGACGAGCAGATTGCCGGAATAAAATATATATTTGAGAAGCACGGAGTGATTGATTATGCAAAAAAGGAGATTGAAAAATATACCGAAAGGGCGGATAACAGTCTTAATAAAATACCAGGAAGTGAGAGCAGAGACAGACTCAAATGGTTTTCAAATATGCTTATGAGCAGAAGTTTTTAGAATTTTTCTGCGGAAAAGTTCTTACGGGAAACCGAAATTAAATGTGCAGAAAAGATTTCAGTAAATGATTGAAAAAACAGTTACTATAGTAAATAAAGCAGGAATGCACACAAGACCTGCATCATCAATAGTAAGAATAGCCGCAAAATACAAATCCGATTTTTTCATTTCAAAAAACGGTTTCGAAGTAAACGGAAAGAGTATAATCGGAGTAATGACACTTGCAGCAGAGCAGGGATCAACACTTGAACTGAAATTCATAGGAGAGGATGAGGCTGAATTATCGGAAGAAATGATAAAATTCTTTAATGAAGGTTTCGGAGAGCCCAAATAATGTCAAAGTCGCTAAATAATCTGATTCAGGAAGTATTGTCATCCCCGTTATTTGCTTTGTTAAAAGACAGTCTTGCCAAAAGCAATATAACGGCTGCAAACGTATACGGATCGCTGCTTTCACTGTTAACGGCATATTGTTACGGAAATTATTCGGGAAAAATATTTTTCATTTCCCATGAGAATGAAAGGCTGATAAAAGTCAGGGATGATCTTGAAATCATCAGTGATAAAATTAACACCTCACTTTATTCTTCCGGAATAAACGACAATGATCCGGTTTCAAAAACCCTGCTGGATCTGACTGAAGAAGATGAATTTGTAGTTTTTGCAAATGCAGGAGAAATCAGCAGAAAAATTATTTCAAAAGAAAGATTTAAAGGATCATTACTTGAGCTTAAGAAAAATTCCGTTTACAGTTTTGAAGAACTCATTAAGACGCTTAAAAAGTATAATTTCAGCAGAAAAGATTTTGTAGAGGAAGAAGGGGATTATTCCGTTCGGGGAGGAATAATTGATCTGTTTGCTGAAAGCATGGAAAGTCCTGTCAGAATAGAGTTTTTCGGTGATACTATCGAATCTTTAAGGGAGTTTGAAATAAATTCGCAAAGATCAGTCAGAGAAATCGAATCCGTAAAAATCACCATAAATCTTTCGGAAGAATCAGAAGAAAATGAAATTGTAAAGAACGAAAGCATAACAAGTTACTTACCGGAAGGCACGCTTATAGTTTTTGACGAACCCGAAATATGCCTTGGGATGATAAGCGATGAAAATGATTTACGGTATCTCGGCAAATTCAGGAACATTTATGTACCGGCAATTTCAGGACTGAGCGGTGATATCAATTCCGTATATGACAAGCAGGGAACAGAAACAATAAATTTTAATTCTTCTCCGCAGCCTTCATTTCATTCAAATCTGAAGAGTCTTTATAAGAATCTTTCCGGATATTTAGACAGCGGTTACAGTATCAGCATACTTGCTTCGGATAGTTATCAGTCAAAGAGAATAAAAGAGCTCATTGAGGATTTTGAAGATGAGAGTGTTCAGGAACTGGATGAACAAATTCACCCAGAGACTGAATTTGCGGAAGATTTCAAAAGCGGAAATATAAAGAAAGAACTTTTAAACAATTTTTCTGTACTTCCCGAATCAATACAGAGCGGATTTATTTTTCATGACAGAAAAACAGTTGTTTACACGGAGCATCAGATTTTCGGACGTTATTTTAAGCATATAAAAAAGAGGAAGCAGAAATTCAAAGGACTTACATTCAGCGAATTAAAAGAGCTGCAGTACGGAGATTATATAGTTCACCGTGATTTCGGAATAGGAATTTATTCCGGTTTGAAAATAATTACTGTGGGAAACAGCAGGCAGGAAGTTGTGGTGCTTTCATATAACGGCAATGACAAGCTTTTTCTGAATCTGAACAATATAAATTTAATAAAGAAATATTCTGGCAATGAAGGACATAAGCCTGCGCTGACAAAACTAGGAGGGAATGAATGGGATAAACTAAAGGAGAGAGCGAAGAAAAAAGTAAAAGACATTGCCAGGGATCTTATTATACTTTATGCAAAAAGAAAATCAGAAAAAGGTTACACATTTTCAAAGGACACGCACTGGCAGAAAGAACTTGAAGCAAATTTTATGTATGAAGATACTCCGGATCAGTTTTCGGCAACAGAAGACACAAAAGCAGATATGGAAACGGAAACTCCAATGGACAGATTAATCTGCGGTGATGTAGGATTCGGAAAAACCGAAATTGCTGTTAGAGCGGCATTTAAAGCAGTAATGGATAACAAGCAGGCGGCTGTGCTCGTTCCGACAACCATACTGGCTGTTCAGCATTACAATACATTCAGAGACAGATTATCGCCGTTTGCAGTGGAAGTGGACAATATTACACGGCTCAGATCAGCAAAAGAACAGAAAAAAATTCTTGAACGGCTTGAAGAGGGAAAACTTAATATACTTATAGGCACACACAGGCTGTTATCAAAAGATATTAAGTTCAAAGACCTCGGGCTGCTGATAATAGATGAAGAACAGAGATTCGGAGTAAAGGCAAAGGAAAAATTAAGAAGTCTCAGGCCGAATGTGGACACATTAACTTTAACCGCAACCCCTATTCCAAGAACGCTGAATTTTTCTTTGCTTGGAGCGAGAGATCTTTCTATAATCAATACACCGCCTAAAAACAGGAAACCTATAATTACGGAAATCATCAGTCTTGACTGGAATAATATTTCTACAATTATCAGAAATGAGCTCAGGCATAACGGCCAAGTATATTTTGTAAATGATAAAATAAAGAATCTTCATTTGCTCGGAGACACAATAAAGACATACGTTCCCGAGGCAAAGATAGGAATAGCGCACGGACAGATGGAAGGAAAGGAACTTGAAGACGTGATAATCCGATTTATCGAAAAAAAGCTGAATGTACTTCTTTGCACTAAAATTATAGAATCCGGACTTGACATACCAAACGTAAATACAATTATCATAAATAATGCCGATATGTACGGACTTGCTGAATTGTATCAGCTGCGGGGAAGAGTGGGAAGGAGCGAAGTACAGGCTTATGCTTATCTGATTTCTCCTCCGAACGGTAATCTTAAGAAAACGGCAATCAGGAGATTACAGGCAATCGAAGAATTTACCGAGCTCGGTTCGGGATTTAATCTTGCAATGCGTGATATGGAAATCAGGGGAGTGGGAAATCTTCTGGGAAGGGAACAAAGCGGGTATGTTCAGGAAATAGGATTTGATATGTTTATAAGTATAATTGAAGAAGCGGTGCTGGAACTGAAGGATAACGAGTTTAAGGATTTATTCAAAAACGAAGATTCCCTGAAAAAACTAAATGAAAGCATTAAAAAGAAGACTGAAGAAAAAAGTGCTGTAATTGAAAATGACCTGAATGCGCTGATACAAAAAGATTATATACAGAATGATACGGAAAGACTCAACATTTACAGAAGACTTTATGAACTTACAAATGATGAAGAATTGCTGCTGATAACTGCAGAACTGAAAGACAGGTTCGGAGAATTTCTTGATGATGTAAACAATCTGCTGCGGATTATAAAAATTAAAATCAAATGCACTGAACTGGGACTCGAGAAAATTTCAATCAGAGGCAGATCACTTAAACTGCATTTTCCTTCAGACAAGGAGCATAAAATTTTCAAAAGTAATTTTTTTGAAAAACTTCTCGAAACAATATCGGGTATTAATTCCGGCAAATACAGTCTCGGCGGAGATAAAGATAAGCTTACCGTGGAAATTATACTTGACAGTATTGATGATAATGAAAGATTAAATGAGACTGAAAATATTTTATCAATAAAGAATTAACTAAAAAATATGTTGTCATTCTGGGAAAAAAATTCGTTTCTGGATTATCAGTATGTGATAATAGGAGGCGGCATTCTGGGGCTTTCGGCAGCATGCACTATAAAGGAAAAAACCCCGGATGCTTCGGTACTTGTACTTGAAAGAGGTATTTTTCCGGCAGGAGCAAGTACAAAGAATGCAGGGTTTGCCTGTTTCGGCAGCTTGTCCGAAATAATTTCTGACTTCGGGAGAATCGGAACGGATGAAACAGTATCTCTCGTGGAAAAAAGGTGGAAAGGCATAAATATTCTCAGAAGAAGACTGGGTGATGAGAAAATAGGATTATTGAATTACGGAGGATATGAACTTGTGGATGAAAGCAGAACCGGAAATCTTCTGAAAATAGAATTTGTAAACGATAAACTGAAAGACATATTCGGAACGGAAGTTTATAAATTAAAAAATGAAAAGATAAAAGAATTCGGATTTAATGATTCGAAAATTAAAGCTCTTGTTTACAGTGAATTTGAATCACAGATTGATACAGGGATGATGATGAATTCACTGACAGATTACGCTGTTTCAAAGGGAATAAGAATTCTGACAGGATGCAATGCTGAAAGAATCAGCGAAAAGGAAAATCATGTGAGAGTAATTGCAAATGACAGCCTCTCCGGAGAGAAAATATTTTTTTCGGCAAAGAAACTGTATGTTTGTTCCAATGCTTTTACGAAAAAAATCCTTCCGGAAATTAATGTAAAACCCGGAAGAGGTCAGGTATTGATTACAAAACCTGTAAAAGATCTTAAATTCAAAGGTGTATTTCATTATGAGGAAGGTTATTACTATTTTAGGAATTTCGGTGAAAGGATTATTCTTGGAGGAGGTAGAAATCATTTTCTGAAAGAGGAAGAGAGCACAGAGTTTGTGAAGAATGATAAAATAATTACGGATCTGAACGAGAAACTTCAGAACATAATTATTCCCGGAATTAAATATGAGGTTGATTATACCTGGACCGGTATTATGGCGTTTACAGAAAACAAACTTCCTCTGACAGAGAATATATCTGACAGAATAACCTGCATTATATCCTGCAACGGAATGGGAATCGCGCTTTCATCTTATATTGCAGAATCTTTGCTGAAGTGAATTATTTTCCCGGAATAATTAAATCAGTATTTAAGCTTACATAGCTTCATCCGCAGTCGGTCCGTAAACCGAAGGAAGAGGAATATCATTTAATCTGAGATATACAGACAACTGACCTCTGTGATGAATGCTGTGACTCAAGACAAAATTTCTCAAAACAATAAGTTTAGGCAAATCAAAATAAACAGTATCCCCGCTTCTCATTTTCCAGTTTCCTGACAGTGTCTCATCAGAGGCTTTCTTCAGGCATTCAACTGCTTTAGCCATACTGTCGTCAAAAATTTTAAGTAATTCAGCTTTTGATCCGGCATTTACGGGTTTGTATTCGGAAGCCGCAAAATCCAGTTCATCCGTTTCAACAGTTGCAGACACCCAGTTCGGGATATCGGCTAAATGCGATGCAAGATGCCCGAGAGTCATTGATTTTTCATGAGGTTTCCAGGAGAATTTATCTTCTGGAACAGCTTCCAGCATTTTTCTGGTAGCTTTGGATTCACTCAAAAGTTCCTGCAAAACCGGTTCATAAAGTTTCATAAAAAATAAATTTTGATTTTAGAATGCGTTAAAATAATTAAATTAAATTTCAGTAACAATAAGGCATTTAAATTTTTAAAATTAAATTCAGGATTTCATTGGAAGTAAATTGAATTATTTTTATTTTAAGAAAAAAAAGAAAGGATAAAAAATGAAAACATCTCAAACAATTTTACTGGCTTTAATTTTTTTTATAACTGTTAATACTCTTTATGCTCAGACTGAAGCTGAGCAGAAGGTCTGGATGGAATACATGACTCCGGGACCTGAACATGAACAACTGGCAAAATGTGACGGTGAATGGAGTGAAGAAGTCACATTTTGGATGGACCCGACTGCCGAACCTATGAAAATGAAATCAGTTTGCATAAACAAGATGATACTTGGCGGAAGGTATCAGTATTCAACACACACCGGAACAATGATGGGAATGCCATTTGAAGGAATAAGCATTGTTGGATTTGACAATGCAAAAAAAGTTTATCAGAGTTCATGGATAGATAACATGGGTACGGGAGTAATGAATCTTTCGGGTCCCTTGGATGAGAGTACGAAATCTGTGATATTAACGGGAACTTCATTTGATCCCCAGACCGGTAAGGATGTTCAAGTCAGGGAAGTATTCAAAATTATTGATGATAAAACGCAATCAATGGAAATGTATATGATAAAAGACGGCAAGGAAATGAAATCAATGGAAATTTTAATGACAAAGAAATAAGTTTTTCTTAACCGATAAATATAAAACAGGTCTTTAATTGTAAGACCTGTTTTTTTTTATAACGAAATCTAACATTTCTGATACTTCCAGTTTCTGCTTTTGCCTTCTGCCAGCCATTCAATTGCTGTAGAAATCCTTTTGTCTCTTGTAGCATCTGTCTTTGCTTCAGTTATCCACTGGATATATTCCTTTTTATGCGAGTAGCTGAAATTTTCAAATGTTTTTAAAGCTGATTTGTTTTTCTTAAGCTTAACTGTAAAGTAGTCCGGGATTATCAGTTCCTTTTTTTCATATGTAGTTTTTCTTGCAGGAAGTTTTTTCCCTTCTTCATTAAGTTTCATCGCTTCTTTCAGATATTTTATCATGATCTTATCAGAAGGCAGATCCGAAATACTTTTTAACCGCCCAAACTGTCCCATCGCTTTGATTTCTTTTGAACCGAGAATATTATCCGGATCCTTCATCAGAGATGCTTTCCAGAATCCGAATGAACAATGCTGTTTAAATGCAGCCATACCGCAGAGTATATCGCCTTTATAACTGAAGTGGGGGAAACTCCATTTCCATGTTTCCTGAATATCCGGACAGGTTTTATGAATAAGTTCCCGGAGATGCTTTAAAACAGGCCTGGCAAAATCAGCCGACTTTGAGATGTACTCATCAATTTTTTTATTTGTATTTTTCATGAGAAGTAATTTTATTTTATAAACTATGGGTTACTTTTTATGAAGATCCGGCATTTTCAAGCAAGGATTCCGGATTTAAAATTATCCGGTTTAAAAAATTAGTATGTCCGATAACCATTCAAACATAGCTAAATTGAATTAAATATAAAACATTCGGAAAAAAATATTCATTTTAAAGTAACATATTGTATTGCATCAGTCACTGTTTGAAAAGATACATTTTATTTTATCATAGTCCCACAAAAGCAATAAAACACCGCCGCAAAGCATAAGAAATGTAATATAAGGAGTCCCGTAAAACGGTAATGAAACAGTTATAATAAATATATTGAGAATAATTCCGGAATAAATTATTGCTCCGAGTGTGTTAAAACGGGGTATAAGCAGGAAGAATCCGGTAATGAGCTGCATCACTCCGAGGAATTGCCAGTAAATACCTGAGCCTTTCAGACATTCGAAAAAAAATCCTACCGGTGAATCCGTACTGAGCACAGTAAAGGAACTTCCGGTTAACTTCGGAATCGAAGGAAAGATAAATGCAAAAGCCAGTATTATTCTCAGGGCTGTAATAAAATACAGAGAAAGTTTAAATTTTTTTAATATATTTATATTGCTGAAAAAATTCTTGTTTACAATTATGACAAAGAAAGGAATCATATGTAAAATAACTGCAAGAAAAACAGAAATCAATTTCCCGTTATTATGAAGCGGAAAAAAAAACAGTGCTAGTAAACCCAGAGGAATGTAAAGCAAAGTACCTGTAATAACACCGGGGAAGAATTCATGATACTTTAAGGAAGCGAAAAGATGAGCAAATCCGTTAAGCATTACCAGCATTATTGCTGCCATACCGATCAGAGGGTAAGAATTGCCGTAAATCAGGACAAATACACAGAGAGACAGAAACAGAATGTTTATAAATGCAATCTGAAAATTATTTATTCCGAGACCGGTTCCGGAAATTAAACTTTTAAATTTCCCAGGAAATCCTCCCGGATAAACAAATTCATCTGTAATATGCAGTAAAGCCGAAACAAGCAAAAACAGAAATATGTTATCCGTAAACCACATGTCAGAATTTTGGTAAAATTAATAATTAACATTTAAATATTAAAGTAATGTGATGAATTTTTTTCTGTAAGGATCCGCTATAAAATATTTATGGAATCCTGAAGAAGGTTTTTTATTAAGAAGTCAGATGATTGATTTATACGAATAAAAGAAAAGAGAGAAAGACGTGAAAGTAATCATCTTGAACAGAATAGTTCAAAAACACTGATATAAATTGCATACAGAACCGGCGGCATAAAAATTAACGCATTACGAAGTTCATAACCTGAAATTTAAATGCCTTTCTGTCTTTAAAGCAAAGCTGATAAAAAGGCATTTAAATACTTAACGCAAATATTATTTTTTTACAGAAAGGGTTTTCCATACTAAAGCTGCCAGAATTCCTCCGATAAAAGGTCCTATACAGAACATCCATAGCTGACTTAAAGCATTTCCACCTACAAAAACAGCAGGTCCGAGACTTCTGGCAGGATTCACAGAAGTTCCGGTAATCGGTATTGACACAAGATGAATCATGACTAAAGCGAGACCTATTGCTATACCCGCAAATCCTTTCGGAGCATTTTCACTTGTGGAACCGAATATTACCATCAGGAAAATAAATGTCATGACTATTTCCGAAATTAATCCCGATTCAAGCGAATACTTCATAGGTGAATAGTCCCCGAATCCGTTTTGTCCGAGTCCGTTAACTTCAACAGAGTAACCCGGAAAACCTTTAGCAATCATCAGTAATATTCCTGCGCCGGCAATTGCACCTAAGCATTGGGCTATTATGTATCCTGCAGATTCTTTAGCGCTTATCTTTCCTGCAACAAGCATTGCAACTGTTATAGCGGGATTGATATGGCATCCCGAGATACTTCCAATTGCATAAACCATTACAAGAACTGCAAGACCAAAAGCAAAAGAAATACCGAGGAAAGTAATTTGTGTTCCGGCAATGACAGCGCTGCCGCAGCCAATTAATACAAGAACCAATGTTCCAAGAAATTCAGCTGTGTACTTTTTAGATGATTCCATTTTTTTAAGTTTAAGTTAGGTAAAGAATTTAAATGTGATTTACAAAAGATTTATCAGAAATTACTTGTAATGATAAAAGAAAATAACTATTACTTTCTGGCAGCGGATACATTCAGTATCTGCAAGAGAATTTATCAGAACAAGAGAAATTTTTATTTTTTAATCCGTCAGCTTACCGGAAAATAATTCAATAAAGATTTTAAAAATCTGTTTTACCTCAATAGAATAAAAGTAAACAGTTATTATATGAATAAACTTGTGACAAATATCTGATGAATACAAAATCAGATAACAATTGTGGGGGTATTATTAAATGCAAACTTAACAAAACTAAATCTGAATTAAAATTGAAAAGTAAAAAAAATCCTTATTAAGATTAAATCTGCTTTGGCGAATCTTAAGTATAATTAATTCATAAATATAAATTAACATTTAAATGTAAATTATTTAAATTA
>JAEUSI010000090.1 GCA_016788375.1 Ignavibacteria bacterium
TCTTCTTGAAATTTTACCGCGTCAGGCTCTGCATGCTAAAGTTCTGGGATTTATACATCCTCATACTAAAGAGAAGTTAAGATTTGAATCCGCGCTCCCCGGAGATATGGCTTCGGTTATTTCAAAGGCAAAACTTTGACTCAGTCATCATCATCTTTATCATTCTTTTCTTCTTCAGCTTTACCCTGTTTATCTTTTAATTCCTTTCCGGAATTATTCTGTGTGGAAGCAGATTCCCACGGCAGTTTATCAATACGGATTTCCGGATGATGAATCCTTCCTCCGAGATTCGCTGTATATGCCATCATTCCGAAAACAATACAAAGTATAAGAAGCATTATGTATGCAAAAGAATCAGGCAGAACACGCGGCTTTCTGAACAGGAACATTGCAAGAAGCGCAACAGCGCCGGCTATATCCATTGCAATAAAACTGTAAAGAGCAAAGTCCTCATGCTGATCTATAAATGTCTCGTCAACATCCTCATAATTACCTTCGATCATTTCCTCAGCATTGGTTCCTGATACATAAACAGGTATTGTAATGAGCGCTGTTAATATCAGAATCAGTATGCTGACTTTTTTTACGTCATCGCTTTTTTTTATAATCCCGATGAGAAGAACGAAGATTGTAATTGCTGTTCCTATTACCGGAATATGGTTTAATAAAAGATGTAAATGCGCCGCGTTCATCATAAAAATGCTCCTTTTGATTTAGTTAATTTTAATGAAAACAACTTTCTTTATCTGTTTAAACTTACTTTTACAAAATTATACACTTAATGTTCAAAATGGAATCTAATTATTTTTTATTTTGTAGGATTCTGAAGTTGAGTTGTAATGATGTTGTTACTTAAACATTATGTGCATGAATTGTTATTTTCAAATGAATACTATATATATTTTAAGTATTTTAATTTTAATTCAATTATCAGTTTATTCATATTTATTTTTAAGGCATGAAAGATTTATCAAATAATCTTATTGAACTTCTGAAGGAATTATCCAAAGCGAAAGTTAAGTTTGTCGTTTGCGGAGGCGTCGCATGTGTGCTTTACGGTGTCGAAAGAGCAACTTATGATATTGACTTGTCAGTATCATTTGAGAAAAGTAATTTGGAAAAAATTGTTGAAGTCGTAAAAAATTTTGATTTAAAACCAAGAATACCCGAACCTGTTGAGAACCTGTTTGATGAAAAGAAAAGAATGGAATGGTTTACAAAGAAAGGAGCATTGGAATATACTTTCGTTTCAGGCAGTTCTCCATTACAGCTTGATATTTTTTTAAGTTATCCTGTTTCATACGAAAAGCTGTTAAGTAATTCAAATGAAATTATTATAGATGATTTGAAACTGTCTGTATCTTCAATTGAAGATCTGCTTTACGTAAAAAATCTTATAAATCCGAAAAGAGACAAGGATTTAACGGACATTAAAGAATTAACCGGCATAATTAATGAAAGACCTGAAAAAGATAAATCCTGTTAACAACAAAGAAATCGATCGGATGTTTGACGGACACATTGAAAAACCGCTGTCTGAAATGAGTCCGAAAGAAAAGCTTGATTATTTATGGATGCAGATGATGTTTAAGTGGCAGATCCGGAACAGAGTGATTGTAAGCAGAAAAAAGAATGAATAATTGTTTAATAAGAAATTCAAACACATTTATAATCAAAATATATTTAAATGAACATACAGGGAAAGTTAATTGAAATTTACGAGACAAAGCAGATATCCGATAAATTCAGGAAAAGAGAGTTTGTCGTTGAATATGCAGAGAATGCGCAGTATCCGCAGTTTATCAAGTTTGAACTCACACAGAATAACTGCGATATGATTGACAGTTTTAAGAAGAATGATTTTATTGATGTTCACTTTGACCTCAGGGGAAAGCCCTGGACAAACAAGGAAGGCGTGACGACATATTTCACAAGCCTCGCCGCCTGGAAAATTCAGAAAGCTTCACCGGCTGATCCGGACACTGAAAGTCAGGAACCGCATTTTGAAAATGCTCCGGATGCTGATCTGCCTTTCTGATAAAACTTTATTCGATGTATTTAAGAAGCTGCAAAAAATTATCTGATCAGGAATCAAAAAAAATAAACCTGCTGATTAAATCCCTTCTTGCTTACGCTCTCGGATTTAAAATCCAAAAGGAAGATGCAGAAGAGATTGTTAATGACTCTGTAATTAAAGCTTTGGATAAATTTGATAATGAAAAAGGTGATTTTGAATCATTCTGCAGATTTATTCTGAAAAATCTTATTTTTAATTTTATAAGAGATAATTCTGACCGTTACCTTTATGACTATATCGATGATGAAGATAAATTTATTTGTTTATTTTCATATAAAGATGAATTCAGTTATCAGGATAAGGATTTATTTGGTTATTACAGAATATTCCTATCCCGACTGGAAAAAGCACTTGATGAAAAGGAACTGGAATTGTTCAGGATTATCAGGACTTATTCCGAAAGTTCGGCAAACATCTCCGTAAAAGCCGCCTCAGAAAGTATGGGTTTAAATTCTCAGAAAGGCTGGGATCTTTTCAGAAAGATTCAGAGGAAAGCTGCTGAACTGAGTAAAATCAAATCAGAAAAAGAAATTCTTACAATATCTCACTTTTATAAATTCAGCGATACTACCCGACAATCCAGAGTTCATGATTATCATTCCGACGAATACAGCCTGCATTTCAACCGTCTGATCAGCAGATTAAACCAGTCTCAGCTTGATAAATTATCTTCACTCTTGTAAATTTCTTTTCCGCAATACCAAACTTTTAATTTTTCCGTGTATTTATAAGTAAAGACAGATAAAGTGTATTTCTCTTAACCTGATTTTACAGAAAGCTTCTGTGCGCTGAAATCTTCTTAATTATAAAATCAAAAATAACCGAAAGGAAAAGTAAAATGGAAAAGCCAAGAGTTTACAACCTGCTGATTCTTGATGAAAGCGGGTCAATGGAGTCAATTAAAACACCCGTAATCAGCGGATTCAACGAGATTGTTCAGACAATCAGAAATGCGGAAAAGGAATTTCCCGGACAGGAACATTTTGTATCATATGTTACATTCAATACCGGAGGAATAAAAACAATTCTGGATGCTGTGCCGGCAGCTTATCTTCAGCCGGTTAATGAACATAATTACAGACCCAATTCCGGCACACCGTTATATGATGCAATCGGATTCAGCGTTAATAATCTTAAGCAAAGAATGAACGGTTCTACATACGGGAAAGTGCTTGTGACAATTCTTACTGACGGGTTTGAAAATTCCTCAAGGGAATATTCAGGAGAAAATATAAAGAAAATGATTGAAAAACTGAAAGACAAAGGATGGACATTCACATACATCGGAACCGATCATGATGTTTATAAATCATCCGGAAATATTTCAATAGACAACTTTTATGTTTTTGATAAAAGCAGCGATGGCGCAGGCGCAATGTTTGTAAATGAAAAAAGTGCAAGAATGAGATTTTACAGGTTAGCCAGTTCGGATCCGGATTCGTTAACTAAGAATTACAGTTATTTCGATAATAAGGAAGACAGTGACAAAAATTAACTCACTGAATTTCCGGATTCCGGGGAATACAGAATGGCTTCCCCGGACACACCGGATTTAAAATATTTTACTCCGCCGATTCGGCATACGATTTAAAATTGTTAAGTATAGCCTGCCAGCCCTGTTTCTGCATTTCATGGGGATAGATATTTTCAGCTTCGAAAGTTTCCGTAATCTTTGTTTCATTTCCGTTTCCCGAAAAAGTGACTTTAACTTTCCTGTCGTCTAGCAGTGTATATTCTATTAATTTGTATTTCTCAACATTTGTATATACACCTTCAAAATCAAAGCTTGTACTGCCGTCTTTTGCCGACATGGTAGTTTTGAACTTCCCTCCGGTTCTTATATCATTTTCGGCATAAGGAGCATGCCAGTCGTCCGAAGCATGACACCAGCCGGTAATATGCCCGGGGTCAGTCCATAATTTCCAGACTTTTTCTGCAGGAGAATTGACGGTTGCTTCTACGGTAATTTCTGTTTTCTTATCTGAGCTCATTTTAAATTTCATTAAATGAATTAATAAAAACTTTATTTTATTCCTGGTTTTATTTTTTTTAAAACATTGACAAAATATCAAAGATAACTCATTAATTAAATATCTTTAAATTAAAGTTTCGCTTGAGTAAATTGCCTTCAGTTAAAATTAAATTTAAAAAATTTGAAGGGTATTATACTTGCGGGAGGAGCGGGTTCACGGCTCTATCCTGTTTCAAAAGTTTACAGCAAACAGCTTACATTAATTTACGACAAACCTTTAATTTACTATCCGCTGTCAATCCTGATGCTTTCTGACATCAGGGAAATTCTGATTATTTCAAATGAAGAGACAATCCCGCTTTACCAGAAGCTCTTTGACGACGGATCAGATTACGGAATCAGGATTGAGTATGCTTTGCAGACTGCGCCGAACGGAATCGCCGAATCTTTTATTATCGGCGAAGATTTTATAAAAGACGACGGAGTTACTTTAATTCTAGGCGACAATATTTTTTACGGTGATCTTGATTTCATTTATGAAGCAATTCAGAAAAATGACGGAGCTACAATTTTCGGATACAGGGTTAATGATCCCGAAAGATACGGGATAGTAGAATTTGACGGCAGCGGCAAGGCTATTTCAATCGAAGAAAAACCTTTGAAGCCGAAATCCGATTTTGCCGTTCCGGGTCTGTATGTTTATGACAATGAAGTCGTCAGCATTGCAAAAAATATTATACCTTCAAAGCGCGGCGAGCTTGAAATCACGGATGTGAACAATTATTACCTTAATAAAGGAAAACTGAATGTAAAAAAAATCGGCAGAGGAATTGCCTGGCTTGATACCGGTACACCGGAATCTCTTCTTCAGGCATCCAACTTTTTCGGAGTTATTGAAGACAGGCAGGGACTTAAAGTTGCCTGCATTGAGGAAATTGCCTTTAATAAAAAATTTATTGACGAAGAAAAGTTCAGGGATATTATTTCAAAAATCCCGAAATCCCTATACAGAACTTATCTCGAGAAAATATTAAAAGACAGCTGAATCATTTTAAATTATGAAAATTGAAACGACGGAACTCGAAGGAGTTCTTGTAATTATCCCGGATTTTTTCAGTGATGAAAGAGGTTACTTTTTCGAATCATATAACAGGAAAAAGTTTGAAGATCACGGACTGAATATGAATTTTGTTCAGGATAACATTTCAAAATCCGGTAAAGGCACAATAAGAGGTCTTCATTATCAGACCGGAGAAAATGCACAGGGTAAATTATGCCAGGTGATTTCAGGAAGCGTGCTCGATGTTGCCGTTGATATCAGATTCGGCTCACCTTCTTTCGGGAAGCATTTTGCTGTTGAGCTTAACATGGAAAATCACAGACAGGTGTGGATTCCGCCCGGTTTTGCACATGGTTTTTCTGTATTGTCAGATGAGGCGGTTTTCCTCTATAAATGCACCGCATTATACAGCAAAGCCGACGAAAGATCGATATTCTATAAAGATTCGGATCTGAATATAGACTGGAAAGTAAAAAATGAAATCGTTTCGGAGAAAGACATGCTTTCCATTAAATTCAGTGATATTGAAAAAGATTTTGTTTATAACCCGGGGTAACTATAGACACGGGATTTACATTACTTTCTCTTCTTTTTTCAGAATATTCTTAAAATAATCATAAGTAATTTTCAGACCTTCCGAACGCGTGACTTTCGGTTCCCAGCCGAGAATATTTTTTGCCTTTGTAATATCCGGCTGCCTCTGTTTCGGATCGTCTTTAGGAAGATCCTTATAAACAATTTTCTGATCAGTTCCGGTAAGTTTTATGATTTCTTCCGCAAATTCCCTGATTGTAATTTCATCCGGATTACCGATATTCACGGGATATACATAATCACTCATAAGAAGTCTGTAAATTCCTTCAACAAGATCATCGACATAACAGAAAGACCTTGTCTGAGAGCCGTCGCCGAAAACCGTGATGTCATTTCCGCTGATAGCCTGCGCGAAAAATGCCGGGAGCGCTCTTCCGTCATTGAGTCTCATTCTCGGACCGTAGGTATTGAAAATTCTCACAATTCTGGTATCAAGTCCGTGATATGTATGATATGCCATTGTAATAGCTTCCATAAATCTCTTCGCTTCATCATATACCCCCCTCGGACCTATCGGATTTACATTGCCCCAGTATTCCTCATTCTGAGGATGCACATTCGGATCTCCGTAAATTTCGGAAGTTGATGCAATAAGAAACCGCGCTTTCTTTTCTTTTGCAAGACCGAGCAAATTGTGAGTTCCGAGTGAACCCACTTTCAGCGTCTGTATCGGAATTTTCAGATAATCTATCGGACTTGCAGGCGATGCAAAATGAAGTATATAATCAAGCCTGCCGGGCACATGGACAAATTTTGTAACATCATGAAAATAAAACTCAAATTCTTTCAGCGGAAATAAATGCTGAATATTATTCATAGAACCGGTAATAAGATTATCCATTCCAATTACATGACACCCTTCCTTTATAAACCTGTCGCACAGATGCGAGCCAAGAAATCCGGCAGCTCCGGTTATCAGAACCCTTTTTTGATCCGAATGATTAAATGACATTATCGTATTTTTATTTTTCCCAATTTAATGATTATCTGTGTAAATTTTCAGATATAAATAATTCTAACTTTAATTTTGAACATGCTTTGGATAAATTAAAATACTATGAAAAAATTCAATCCCGTAAAAACAGATAAATCCAAAATCAGGCTTCTTGAAATATTCAGCAATTCTTTTCCCGACAGGAATTACCTTATAGTGCATAAAGCAGGTGAGTTCACTTCGGTCTGCCCTAAAACAGGACAGCCTGACTTCGGTGTGATTACAATTTCTTACATCGCCGACAGGAAATGCGTCGAACTGAAATCACTGAAATACTATCTGCAGTCATTCAGAAACGAAGGAATTTTCTATGAAAATGTAATTAACAGAATTCTCGACGACCTAGCGGCAGTTCTGAAGCCGAGATGGCTGGAAGTTAAAGGGGATTTCACGGTACGGGGAGGGCTGCAGTCAACAGTTACTTCCGTATATGAAGCAGAATAGTATTTTGTATTTTTCTAAAAAAAAATCCCTCCGGTTTTACCGGAAGGATTTTAATTTTACCGGGTATTTTAATTTATTTCAGGATATCTTCGGTTTCTTTTTTCATTCTTCTATCTTCTTTTTTCGTATTAACTTTTACCATTACTTTTTCGCCGTCTCTGATGATTTCAATTTCATTGTCTTTTAAATCCGGATTGCCGGTATCTTCTCTTACAAAATCCCTGATTTCCTGATCCGATTTTCCTTTAAATCTGTCTCCGTTTGTTCCTGTACCTGATCTTCTGAGTTCCTTGATTCTGTTTACATTTTCGCCGTCTTTAACGGTAATGTCAAAACCGCCGTCTTTCTTTATGTCTTCTGCCGGAATTACAACCCTGACTAATCTCTTGCCGTCTGCATCTTTTTCGAATGTAACATGTGCATTTTCAAATCCTGCATTTTTCAGCTGAGCGCTTATTTCCCCGGCAACTTCACTGTCGCTTTTATTTGTGGCATTGATATTAATTCTGAATACATCATTCAGCAAAACCGCATAAACCGGTCTCTTCACTGTTTCGTTCAGAGGCACTACCCTGACATTTTCTATGCCATTTATGCTTTTAAGCTGTGCAAGCATTTCATTGATTTTACCGTGATTTTCTTTCGATACTATGTATCTGTATTCTGCTGTTTCAATACCGTTTTTATCTGTTTCATTAAAATTATAATCTCCGTTTTTAATCCAGTCAAGGCTTCCGATTTTCTGTGTAGCTTCAGTATCAGCTTTGCTGACTGACCAGGAGATGATATCTCCGGCGGATTCTTCCTGAACCACCGGATAATTGCACGCAGCGATAAAGACTGCAAGAAATACAAATGTATATGCAAGTCTGTACTTGTTAACTGCAAAGAAGTTTTTCATATTGAATTTTTTCCTTTCGTTTTTATTGATTAATGAATTTACTCCGGCGCTTCTCAGCCAGCCGGCTGTCGACGGAAACGTGTCTTCGTAGTTTTCATTCCTTATTAAATCGAAGTATTCTTTTAATTCATTTTCCTTCGGTTTCGGCTGCAAGTCTGATTGTTTCATTTTTATTTACTCCTAAAATAGTTTTACTTTTTTTATTTTTATTAAAACCCGTTTCACCTGAATTACTCTTTGATTCCAGCTTTAATAAATATTCCTTCAGCTTTTTTCTAGTCCTGCTGAGTCTTGATTTTACCGCAGATATGCTTTTTTCATTCTGTATTTCTTTTATTTCATCAATTGAAAACCCGCCGGTTTCAAAAAGCAAAATCGCAATTCTTTCCTTATCACTTAATTTTGCAAGGGCTTTTTCAAGCATCAGTTTCTTTTCGTCCTTAAACTCATCTTCCTGTATTTCCGGAATGCTTTCCGCAATATCATAATCATCGATCCGCAGAAATCTTTTCCAGAAGCTTTTCCTTATGATATTGTAAAATTCCCTTGTAATTATCGTAAAGAACCATGAACGGAATTTCAACTTATCGTTCAGTTTATCGAAATTTTCCAGAGCTTTCAGCAGAGACTGCTGAAATACATCTTCGGCATCCCCTGCGGAATTTTTTGAGCATAATGCCTTACAGTACTTTAAAGCATCATTGTACTCGGGTTTGAGAAATTCAAGAAATTTGTTTGTTTCCGGATACATTCAGAAATAATTGCTTAAAAATATATTTTAATAATTAGACGCAGTTTGTTTGAAAAAGTCGCAGTATATTTTCATTTATTCTTTACTTCTTTTGTAAAAGTTACTTTTATTCTTTTTTACATTCAATAAATGAATATTTATAATTAAATTAAAAAGAAAAATCATGAAAACAATATTTACTCCATCACGGAAAGTAATTGTTTTAATTATTTTGTTTTTTGGTTCTGTATATTTAATTTCCACCAATTCTCACCCGTTTTTATCCTGTAAATCCGATACACCCGTTTCAAAGAAAGATTCAGTTGTTTCCTGGAAAGTTCCGGAATTGAGTTCAATACCGGACAATGACGAAGGGAAAATGATTAAGCTCGGAAGGGATATTTTTATTGAAACATACAAGTATATCGGTCCTGATGTTCCGGATGCTTCAAAAAGATTCACCGGAAGCAATATGGACTGTCAGAACTGTCATTTCAAAGCCGGTACTCAGAAAAATGTTCTGGGTTTAATCGGCTCATATTCGGAATATCCGAAATTTGATCCGAGATCAGGAAAGATTATCAACATACAGGAACGCATAAACAGCTGCCTGACACGAAGCATGAACGGCAAAGCCATGCCTGAAAATTCAAAGGAAATGGAAGCACTTGCATTCTATCTGAAATGGCTCAGTGCTTATGTGCCAAAAGGAGCAAAAGTCGAAGGAAACGGTCTTCAGAAAATCGAGCTTCTGAACATAGCAGCGGATACATCAAAGGGAAGGATTGTTTATCTGAATAACTGTACAACCTGTCATTCCGAAAACGGCAGCGGAGCACTGAATAAACCCGCAAATGCTGAAGTCGCCGCCGATTCATTAAGCGGTTATGATTATCCTCCTGTTTACGGAAAGGGAAGCTATAACGACGGTGCAGGATTATACAGACTTCTGACTTCCACTTCCTTTATTTACAATAAAATGCCTCTCAATGATGCTCAGCTGACAATTGAACAGGCTTATGATGTTTCGGCTTATATTAATTCTCAACCCAGACCTCAGAAATCTGATCTGAGCAGGGATTATCCTGATGTGAAAAATAAACCTATTGATTTTCCTTTCCCTCCGTTTAATGATAATTTCAGCGAATCTCAGCATAGATACGGACCTTATCAGCAGATGCTGAAGGAAGGTGAAAAAAGCATAATGGTAAAACCGGAATAATACGGTTTATGCGGAAATTACATCTGATATAAATTATGAAGTAAAATTCATAAGCTGTTAACAAAAGAATAATGCAGATTAGTTGACGTTAATTTTATTCCGTAATGTATTATTAAAACCGGTTTATCAGGATATCAGAAAATATACGGAATGAGTTTGTATGTTTTTAATTTGTAATTCTTATACTCATCAAAATACTCACACAGAAGTTTTTCTTCATATCCGGATTTAAATAGAAGAACTGCAACAAGCATTATCCATACAATTAATCTCATTACCGAAAATTCATTCAGTATCCAGATCAGAGTAATAAATATTACCGAAGTGTACATAGGATGCCTGACATACTTGTAAGGTCCGGATGTTATAAGCATCTGATTCTTTCCGGGATCAGGAAGTATATTGAATCTGAATCCGTGATATTTCATTGATATAATCCCTGCGGAAACAAAAATTATTTCTGCCAGCAGGAAAAATATATTTGCTGGAATAATGCTCCCTGTGAAAATGAGATAAGCTGTTGCGGCAAACTGCAGTAAAACATATATTAAGGATATTTTCATCCGGATTTTTTTTCAATGATAATCAGGCATTCATAAAATCCGAAATCAGGCAGTGAAAATGGTGAGTGCCGGTTTCTCTTTTAACCGAATACCGTCCGCGGTTGTAACTTAATGACTTAATTCCTTTTTGTACATTCTCTACTATTGCCTCATCTTCCCTTTCGACTTTATCGAGACCGGAACCCGCTCCTGAACCGAGTTTTGAGTCTTTCCAAACATAAGCAAGAAAAGATACTTTTGTCAGATCTTTTTTCAAAGGAGTAACAATATTGACCGATAATCCCCAGGGGTAAAAGTTAAACATCAGATTCGGAAAAATCCAGAAGTAATATGCTGAAACATTCAGGCCGTAATCAGGAGAGTCAGCGGGGAGTTCGAAACAGTCTTCTCCGCCTTTCCCGATTCCTGTCTGAAGGCTGGAATATTCGAACAGTTCAGTCCTGTATCCCGGATAATCAAGAACACTGTTGAGTGAATTATGAACATAAGGTATATGAAATCCTTCAAGATAATTTTCACAGTATAATGCCCAGTGAGCTTTAACGAGATAATCCCTTGAATGCGATGCGTCAAATTTAAATTCGTTCAGAGGCAGCCATGACATTCTGAAACACATCTCGCCCGTAAATTTCTGCATTAACGTATGCGGATTAAGTGATACAAAAATAAATTTCTCCCAGTTACTGAACCGTATAACCGGAAGATTATCCTTTTCCGACGGAAAATTTTTCACTCCGGAAAATTCTGGCATTGATACAAACTTTCCCGTCAGGTCAAATTTTCTTCCGTGATATCTGCAGACAATATTATTTTCGATACAGGTGCCTTCAACAAGTATATTTCCGCGGTGAGTGCATACATTTGATATACAGCTGATCCTGTCGTTTTTATCTCTTGTCAGGATAAGCGGTTCATCGAGAAAATTCTCAAGAAGAGTAAACGGATACACCTGTCCCGGAATTCTGATTTTATCAGTATCACAAACATACTGCCAGCTGCGGGAAAATATTTTATCTTTGGAAAGTTTAAAATAATTTTCATCCGTATAAAATGCCGAAGGCAGTGTTTCAGCTTCGGAAATATCCCTGTTCACAAAAAGCGGATTCATAATTATATGAGCCGTATTTACTGAGCAGATGTAATACGGCAAATTTTAAGGTTTATAAAAACATAATTAACTTTTTTCTTCCCAGATTATACAGAGATTGATAATTGTTTCCACTGCTTTCTGCATATCCTGGACCGAAACCCATTCAAGCATTGAATGAAATGCATGTTCACCCGCAAAAATATTCGGACACGGAAGACCTATAAATGAAAGTCTTGAGCCGTCAGTACCGCCTCTTATTGAATCAAGCTTAGGTTCCAGTCCCGATCGCCTGACCGCTTCGATTGCATATTCCGTGATTTCGGGATTTTTATCCAGTACGGTTTTCATATTCCTGTATGACTCTTCAACTTTAAATTCATACGATGACCTTTTGTAATTTTTCAATACGTCTTCCGCAATATTTTTGAGAAAATTTTCCTTTTCAATAAGACCTTCTGTTTCGAAATCCCTGATTATGAATTTTACAGTTGCCGAGTCAACTGTTCCGTTTAAGGAAACCGGATGTATAAATCCTTCCTTTAACTCCGTTGTTTCCGGGGAAACAGAATTTTTCGGCAGTCTGCTGATAATTTCACTTCCGATCTTAACTGCATTTTCAAGCTTGTCTTTTGCAAAACCCGGATGAATATTAAATCCGGTAATTTTTATAAATACAGAATCTGCCGAGAATGTTTCATTCTGAATGCTTCCGAGATCAGCTCCGTCAACTGTATAACCGATATCAGCACCGAGTTTTTTGATGTCAACTTTATCCACTCCGTGACCGACTTCTTCGTCCGGTGTAAAGAGGATTCTGATTTTACCGTGTTTCACATCCGGATTACTGACAAAATAATTCACTGCATCCATAATTTCCGCAATCCCTGCCTTGTTATCAGCGCCGAGCAGAGTAGTACCGTCTGTTGTAATGATATCATTGCCGATCTGCTGCTTCAGTTCGGGATGTTCTTCGGCTTTAATAATCTGGGAATTATCATTCGGAAGTATGATATCACCGCCCTGATAGTTTTTATGAATTACGGGATTTACATTATTCCCCGGAGCATCAGGCGATGTATCCATGTGTGAACAAAGGCAAAGCACGGGAACCGCTTTATTTGTATTGGAAGGAACAGTAGCATAAACATATCCGTAATCGTCAGTTTCAGCATCTGAAATTCCGATTGATTTAAGTTCTGTTACCAGCAGTCTTGCCAGGTCTTTCTGTTTTTCAGTTGAAGGAAATGTTTTCGAATCATGATCTGATTGTGTGTCAATTTTTACATAACGTAAAAATCTATCAACACATGTAAAATCTATG
>JAEUSI010000091.1 GCA_016788375.1 Ignavibacteria bacterium
ATAAAGAAGTTTGCTGTTGTTTTTCATAAAAATGTTAATTGCGTTTACTCTTGTTAAACATTCAAGAGTTTTTTCATAATTTTTCAGTTTGAATTCAATAAATGCCGAAGCCAGATTTAACATTGATTCCTGTTTTGATTTTTCAAGTTCGGGGGTTAATTTGTCTATCACCTTCCGGGCAAATTCAGTCTCGTTATTATGAACTGCTTTCTGAATAATTTCAAGATAAATGTTTGCAAATAACGGACCGACACCGTCAGAATTATATTTTACGGACTCAATTTCACTTTTTGACAAAGAGTATTTTTCATCATAAAATTTCAAATCACCTTTGTAAATTCTGAAAGCACAGTAATTTTTGAGTTTAATGAACAAATTTGATTTTTCGCTGTTTGAATACTCGCTTAATCTGCTGAAAATCAATTCTTTCAGACGGAAATAATTAACAATATTGTCTTTATCAACCGACAACTGAATGAGTCTGAGTCTGAGCTCAAGTTCTTTGTTAATGGGGGAATCGCTGGAAGCTGCAATTTCCGTCAGTCTCTTTAAATCCGTGTTTTTTAAAAATTCAAGCATCAGAGCAGAATCAAAATTAAGATTAAAAGCCGACATATTGACATACAGATCGTTAATATCAAATTCAATCAGCTGAAGTATATTGCAAAGATGATACTCAGATCTTTTCAGAACTTTAGGGGCTACATTTTCCATAGATGACCTGTAAAGATCAAATGCAATGCTTTCCGATTCAAGCTTGCCGAGATTATCAAAATATTCAAAATCAATTTTCCTTTCAGAAAATCCATTCTGAATGTTCTTCAGTTTCAGTTTGAATTGTGCATCAAGGAATCTACGGTTATACTCATTAAGCAGGATTCTGTTTATTCTGAAATCCTGATATGAATTTTTTTTAAAATTGAAGAATACAAGAAACAGTTCACAAAGTGAAAGTAATTCTGACATAAGATTTCTTATAAAACTGTAACTGTATTTCTTTTCTTTGAACAATCCTGAAAAAATTTGTTCTTCGGTTGTATTTTCATTTTCAAGTATATTCAGATTTTTTTCAATAACGGTATATATTTCAGTGATTTTTTTCTTTTTGTTGAAAAAAGGAGATTCAAGAAAATCCCTGAAACTTTCCGATTCTTCATCTGAAAATTTCTTAATAATATCAATTGCCTTACCTTTTACCATTCAGCAGTGATTTTTTTTACAATATATCTCTAAAAAAACTCTTAAAACAGTTTATTTTGAGGATATTCAGAATTGTTTACGGTTTCTTGAGGTGATTTTTTTAAAAAAAATTCTTTGATAAGGCGGAATTTCAAAGTTAATTTTGTACTGACTTTCTTGACGGAGAGTATTTCTGGCAATTTTATTAATAAAGCTCGGCTGATTACTCCCTGTATACTTCCTATATTCTCCGTCAAAAACTGCAGGGAGTAAGGCAGAGCCTGACAAGTTTTACCGGAAAATTTAAGTTAATTTATAAATCTAAATAATTAAAAAATGAAGTTAATCCTAACAGTGTTAATTCTTTTGTCCTGTATTCAGGCACAAAGTCAGGTAAAAAAGATCGGAGAGAATCTTTTTATATCAGAAGACTCTCACTCTGAAGCGGCGCATAACTGCGGTGCTGAAATAAAATTTAATCCGGATGTTCATGAAAATTTATCCGGACCTTATGATGGTGCAGCGACGACATTTATCTGGCCTTTCTCACAAGCGCTTGATGCAGGGGTAGTAATAGTGAATTATGTAGATGATTTATCAGGTTCAAGCATAAAAGATTACAATGACAATGACTGGTCATACAACGGACATAACGGAACTGACATTGCGCTGCATGATTTCAGGAATATGGACAGGTTTTATGCGATAAAAGCTGCAGCGGCAGGGACGGTCGTGGAGTTAACAGTAAACAATTTTGACAGAAGCTCGGGATTGGGTTCGGGACTGCCTTCAAACACTGTATGTATTAAGCATGCAGACGGAACTTACGCATATTATTTTCATATGATGAAAAGATCCGCTTTAGTAAAACTCGGTGAATATGTTTTACAGGGTCAGGTAATCGGATATGTCGGAAGCTCAGGTAATTCGACAGATGCACACCTACACTTTGAACCGGGATATTTTACGAACGGATCATGGAATAACAGGGATCCATGGCAGGGAACATATAATCATCTTCCTTCATTATGGCAGAGCCAGTATGCATATGTCGGATTCAGGGATTTCATACTTCATGATATGGGAGTTTATACCAAAGGTCTGGTCGGAGGTGATATGGCTAATTCTCCAGATTATTTTCAGGAAAGGATAATTACTCCGAATACAGTCAGCGGATATGAAGATAAAATAGGATTCTGGGCGCTTGTTCAGGGAAATTATACCGGTAAGCAGATCCGCCTGGAAATCAGAAAATCCGACGGTACTTTGTTTGATGATACATATTTTTATCTCAGCAGTCAGACACAATACGGCAGAATCTGGTGGACACCGGATTTTAATCCCGGTATTTCCGTAACCGGTGACTGGTATGTAAGACTGCTTTATGATAATACTGAAAAAGGAAGATATTTCTTTAATGTTCAGCTGCTCACAAGCAACAGACCTAGAATGTATCCGGTTGCAGCAAAATGCTTCAGAAGATCCCTCTTTGTTCAGAGAGATACACTAAGAGTCCGTCCGGTAAGAAGCAATATGCAGTATGATCTTGTAAATGCACCTCCTGAAGTTACTATCACCCAGGATTCAATTCTTAATATCGGAGCTTTCTCCCAGACAAACAGAGAAAGAGATTTTAAAGTCATAGCAAGCATTGGAGGGAACTCTACTCTCAGAGATACCATGCTTTATAAACTCATTGATACAACAAAAGCAAATACATCCGGAAACGGAATTGAGTCGCTTGAACTTAGAGCTAAAATCGAAGGATTCTGGAACGGAAGCACTATGGAAAGTGATACTGTAACAGTAATAATAAGAGCTTCTCTTAATCCGTATATCAGAGTTGATTCAGCAAAGGTTGTTCTTAATTCCGCCGGTTATGCAATAGCAAATTTTTTCGACATATCTCCGGGTGTATATTATTATATTGTTGTTAAGCACAGAAATTCCATTGAAACATGGAGTAAAACCGCTCAGCAGTTTAATTTAGGTTATCCGATAAGCTATGATTTCACAACCTCCAAGACAAAAGCTTACGGAGATAATATGATATTAAAAAGCGGGGAATACTGTTTTTACAGCGGCGATATAAGTCAGGACGGAATTGTTGACGCCTCCGATCTAAGCACTGTTGAAAATGATATAGGCAGATTCGGATACAGGGTTTCGGATGTAGACGGGGACGGATATGTTGATGCCGGAGATGTATCAATTGTAGAGAATAATGCTGCCAGAGGAGCAATGTTAATCAGACCATAAGTATAAAATTATAATTTCAGAACTGCTTACCATTTTCAGCTTTACATTAAACTGATTATGGTAAGCTTTTCATTTATTCACTCATTTTCATAAATTCTTTCCAGTATTCTTCCGGAACTTCAAGCACTGATTTCCTTGCTTCTTTTACTAATGCAAAATCTCTGTATTTTTTATCTGATTTTACCTGAGCCAATGTAACAGGTTTATTCAGCTTCCTCAGCGGCTTAATGTCAAACACGGCAAGTTTCGGATTATCTTCTTTCGGATCAGCATAAGGTCCGGAAATTATTTCACCGATTCCTACAATCTGCTTCTCGTCTCCTGTATGATAAACAAATGCAAGATCGCCTTTATTTACATTTCTGATACAGATTAAAGCTGCATTATTTGCCACACCGTCCCATACAGTTTTTTTATCCCTGACGAGATCATCAAAAGAATAATCAGACGGCTCGGTTTTAAGTAACCAGTATTTCATATCTTTAAAAAGAATTTTATTTATATTTGCAAAAAACTTTTATCAGTCGCTGACTGTCATCTTGGCATATTTAAGGTAAATCTTTTTTAATCCTATTTCATCAAAATATATTTCCGCTTTCTTTTCTGTGCCTTTTCCTGAAGTCGAAAGAACGGTTCCTTTTCCGAATGTATTATGAATTACCGAAACACCTTTCTGAATATCAGGGAAACTTTCGTTTTCGAATTCTCCGGTATCATATTTAACCGTTTTCTTTTTTTCCGGATAATATTCATACCTGACCGAAGGTCCGGAAGTATAGTCTTTCTCATGCTTCTTTGTATAAATCTGCTTCAGACTCTCATGTATAAAATGCTTCCTGATTATCTCTTCGGAAATTTCTTTCAGAAATCTTGACTTCATCTGATAAGACTGAATTCCGTATTTATATCTTTGATTTGCATAGGAAATGTAAAGCTTGCTCTGCGCTCTTGTAATCGCTACATAAAAAAGTCTTCTCTCTTCTTCCAGTTCATCCTGATACATAGTCGAGCTGCTTACGGGAAAAAGTCCTTCCTCAAGCCCGGTTATGAACACTACAGGAAATTCTAGTCCCTTTGCCGCATGTATAGTCATAAGTGTTACCGCATTTTTCTGATTATCAAGGTCGTCAATATCCGCAACCAGAGAAACCTGTTGAAGGAATAATTCAAGTGTCGGTTCGTCAACTGTATCAGAATATTCGGCAATTGCTGACAGAAGTTCCTGAATGTTGTTAATTCTTTCTTCAGACTCGGCAGTGTTTTCAAGCCTTAATGTCCGCAGTATCCCCATTTCATCCAGCACTCCGCGCGCAAGCTCGGATAATGACATCTCTTCTTTAAGATACTGATATTTGTAAATATAATTCAGTATGTCAACAAGATTGTTCTTTGTCTTTGAACTGAACTCCTTATATCCGTTTACGCTCTTTAGAACTTCAAAAAGCTGTATCTGTCCGGATTCCGCAATTGATTTAAGCTTATCTACTGTCGTTTTTCCGATTCCTGATCTTACATTTATTACTCTTAACAGGGATTCGTTGTCGCTCGGATTAACAATAATCTTCAGATGCGCCAGTATATCCTTTATTTCTTTTCTCTGATAAAACCTGATTCCTCCGATTATAAGGTACGGAATGTTGTTTTGTCTAAGTGCATCTTCAAGTATTCTCGACTGAGTATTAGTCCTGTACAGTATTACAAAATCCTTAAAATTAAGTTTTTTCTTCTGCATCTCTTCGAATATGTATCTGCAGATTCTGACGGCTTCGTCTTTATCAGTCATTGTTTCAATAAGATGAATGTGCTCCCCTTCGGAATTGTCCGTCCAGAGATTCTTCTCCATCTGTCTTTTATTTCTTTTTATGACATGATCCGCTAATGTAAGAATTTTCTGTGATGAACGGTAGTTCTGTTCAAGCTTAAAAATCTTGCAGTCCTTAAAATCATCCTGAAAGTCGAATATGTTCTGTATTTCAGCTCCGCGCCATTTATAAATTGACTGTGCATCATCACCGACTATAGAAAGGTTTTTGTATTTTCCGGCAAGCAGCTTGATGATAATATACTGTGCTTTATTTGTATCCTGATATTCGTCTACCAGAATGAATTTGAATCTTTCCTGATACTTATCGAGAATTTCCGGATATCTTCTGAAAAGCTCAATCGGCTTAATCAGAAGATCATCAAAGTCCATTGAATTATTTTTTAACAATGCTTTCTGATATTCTTCATATATGATCTCTACTTTTTTGTCAAACGGAGTCTTTGAAATGGCAGAAAACTCTTTTGGCAATATCAGTTTGTTTTTTAAATTGCTGATGGAACTGTGAATTGCTTTCGGTGTCGGATTGTCGGTCGGCATATTGTTGGAAATCATAAGCTGTTTTATAAGATTTGCCGAATCATCGCTGTCGTATATAGTAAAGTTTCTTGTGAATCCTAAGAAATCAGCTTCAATCCTCAGCATTCTTGCAAATATAGAATGGAATGTGCCCATCCATATTTTTTCAAAGTTCGTATCTATCAGTCTGGAAATTCTTTCGCGCATTTCTTTTGCCGCCTTGTTTGTAAAAGTAAGCGCAAGTATATCATAAGGACTGATTCCGGATTCTATGAGGTATGCGATTTTGTAAGTAAGCACACGGGTTTTACCGCTGCCGGCACCCGCGATTATCATGCTCGGTCCTTCTATTTCTTCAACTGCCTTTCTCTGCTCTTCGTTTAATAAACTCAGGTTTAACTGCATCGTATGTAAATTTTTTGGGAAAGTAAAATATGTAAATTGCTTTTATTTGTAAACTGATTAAAAATTAAAAATTAATTGTCCTTCATTGCAATTTCAATTTCAGCCGCTTCCTTTATCATGCTTTCGGTAAGATTTATGCTTCCGGTTTTTGTAACAAGGATATCATCTTCTATCCTTACTCCGATTTTACGGAATTTCACGGGAATTTCCTTCATGTTACCGGTGAAATACAGTCCAGGCTCTATTGTAATTACATTTCCGGCTTTCAGTGTGTCATTGTCTGTTGATCCGGTTTTGGTGAAAGGAACAGCATCGTGAGTATCAAGGCCTATATGATGACCGATTCCGTGCAGAGAATATTTTTTTATGTCTTTTTTGTTTTTTAACAATCCTGCCTTAAACAATCCTTCTGTAAGAATTTTAGTACTCAGATTGTCAAGATCAGAAAATTTTACACCAGGTCTTATTTTTTTAATGCATTCTTTATTTGCCTTTAAAACTATTTCGTAGATTATTCGCTGTTCATTTGTAAATTTACCGTTCACAGGAAACGTTCGTGTGATATCAGAACAGTAATAATTATATTCAGAAGCAGAATCAATAAGCAGCAGTTCGCCGCTCTTCATTTGTCTGTTGTTCGCATTATAATGAAGTATGCATGCATTTTCTCCGGAAGCAACTATCGGGTGATAGGCAATATCATCCCCGCCGTGATATTTGTAATAATATTCAAGCATTGCCTGAATACTGAATTCATTTATTCCGGGTCTGACAGATTTTAATGTTTCGTTATATGCTCCGGTGGAAATTTCAGCCGCTTCTCCGATTTTATTGATTTCATAATTAGTCTTGACTGCACGCATTTTTCCAAGCAGATATGAAGCATCTGATATTTCAAGCGCTGGTGCAATTATGTTCAGAGTCTCTGTGAAGTTATTTATAATTCTCTTTGTATCATTAGTAAGTTTCAGCATTTCTCCGAAGTTCGTATAAAGTTTTGAAAACCTCCGGAGAAATCTAGAGTTCAGTATTTGCGGAATTTCTTCGTTCACAAATGAATTCTGAATTCCAAGTTCTCTTCGGACATCTGAATGACCCAGCCTTTTTCCGTTCCATGTTTCCATCAATGCATCTTTCTTCTGAACAAAAAGAATTTCCGTAAGTGTTTTTTGTTTTCCGTTTACAGGAAACTGAATTCCTCCCGGAGCAAGAACAAGTACTGAATTTGGCTCTAAAAATCCCGTCAGATAATAAAAGTTTTTATACTGCTTGAATTTGTAATCTTCGTCATAAGATTTGTTTCTTGTTGTATTTCCGAAAATTACTGCAACCGAGTCCTTCCCGATTAATTCCGAAAATCCTGCTCTTCTTGATTTGTGAAATGCTTTTTGATCTGATTTCATATAAATTTAATTAATATTTATTTAATCGTCAAAACGGTCTTTTTTAATTTCTTCTATACCTTCGATTTGTATCGGATACTGCTTTGTAAAACATGCGGTACAATAATCTGTTTTTTTGTGCGTAAAAGGAACAGACTTAAGTAAATTTTCAGTGCTTAAATAAGATAAGCTTGTAACTCCAAGTTCATTCTTTATTTCTTCAATGTTCTGATTATGTTGATTTGCTATCAGTTCATCTGCCGACGGAAAATCCATTCCGTAATAGCAGGGAGAAATAATGGGAGGTGAAGTTATCTTCAGATGAATTTCTTCTGGTTCCGCCTTTTTAATAAGATCTACAAGCAGCTTTGAAGTTGTTCCTCTGACTATCGAATCATCTATAATTACAAGCTTTCTGTCTTTTATTACTCCCTTTACGGTATTGAATTTGGTTTTAACTTTCATTTTTCTTTTATCCTGACCCGGCTGAATGAAGGTTCTTCCCACATAATGACTTCTTATTAATCCTATTTCATGCTTGACATCCCTGTTAGTTTTTACTGTCTCGTTAAAATATCCCAGCGTTGCAGTATTCGAAGAATCCGGAACATTAATAATTGCAATTTTTTTATCTTCCGGATTATTTTTGCCGGGTGAAGGACTCTGCAATGCAAGATTCTTTCCGATGTTTCTTCTTACTTTATCCACCTTTTCTTCAAAAACTTCGCTGTCCGGTCTGGAAAAATAAATATATTCGAAAATACAGTGTCTGTATTTTTCCGCTTCGGAAAAAACAAAGCTTTTTTCTTTTCCGGTTTCAGTAACTTCCCTGTCTATCATTATAATTTCGCCTGGTTTAACATCACGAACGTATTCTGCATTTACAATATCAAGTGCGCATGTTTCAGATGCAAAAATATAACTGTTGTCAAGCTTTCCGAAACAGAAAGGTCTTACACCGTAAGGATCCCTGACAGCAAATAATTTATCGTCAGTCAATATGCAGATTGAATATGCGCCTTTAACCTGTGAAAATGAATCAAGGAGTTTATTTACAATATCAGTTTCCCTGCTTTTCGCAATAAGATGCAGAATAAGCTCACTGTCGGTTGTTGTCTGAAAAATTGTACCTTCATTCTGAAGCTTTTCCCTTAAATATTTAGTGTTCGTCAGGTTTCCGTTATGGGAAAGCGCAAGATTTCCGTCTTTAAAATTAACTTTGAAAGGCTGAATGTTATTTGAATTGTCACCCGAACCCGTTGTCGAATATCTTGTGTGTCCGATCGCCGCAGTGCCTTTAAGAACATCGGTCAGGATTTTATCGTTTGAAAAAACACTCAGTACAAGTCCCAGATCCTTGTGTATATTAAACCTGTTTTTTTTTGCAACTGAATCATATTCCGAAGTTACTATCCCGGCAGCTTCCTGCCCCCTGTGCTGAAGTGCATGCAGTCCGTAGTAAGTCAGAACAGATGCATCAGGATTATTAAATATCCCGAACACTCCGCAGTTGGAATGGACGGATTTGCCGTGATTATTAAAGTAATGACTGAGATTTTTCTTTTTCATATGTTTGTGATTCAAATTAATTTATTGCAGGTAAAGAATAAAGGTAAACTAATTGCGGATTTATGAAAATGTCAGTTTAAATTTTCATTCGTTTGGTATAAAGAAAAAAATATACTAAAGTCCTGAAAGATTTATTTTCAATTTTATTCCAAAATCATATTAACTATATTTATACTATCGGAAATATATCTGAAAATATTAATAATGTAATTACGGATGCGCTTTTTTTCGGCAGTCATCCTGATGATGTCGAACTAAACTGCGGCGGCACAGTGCTTAAACTTACAGCTGCAGAAAGGAAAGTCTGTATTGTTGACCTTACTGAAGGCGAGTTGAGTTCACGGGGAAATCTCGAAACAAGAAGAATTGAAACCGCAAAAGCATCGGAACTGCTCGGCATTGCTTACAGGGAAAATCTGAAAATACAGGACGGAAATATTGAAATTAATCCCTTGAATAAGGAAAAAGTAATAACTGTTTTAAGAAAGTACAGACCGAAGATTGTGTTTGCTCCGTATCCGCATGACCGGCATCCTGATCATATTAATTCCGGAAATTTAATCCGCGAATGTATTTTTTATTCAGGGCTCGTTAAAATAGTAACAGAAAATTATGATTCGTACAGACCGGAAAAACTTTATTTTTACAGAAGCGCTTATGACATTCCCGTAAGCTTTGTTTTTGATATAAGTTCTGTGTATGAGAGGAAAAAGGAAGTTTTGAAGTGTTTCGGTTCACAGTTTTATAATCCCGGAATTAAAGGTCCGGAAACACTGATCAGTTCAAAACTATTTGATTCTGAGATTGAAGCCAGAGCAAGACATTTCGGATTTAAAATAGGTGCGGAATTCGGCGAACCTTACTTCAGTTATGCAACAATAAAAACTAATGAAAAAACATTGTTTGAAATTTAAACAGAATTTTTTGTATTATAAAAAAGTAATTTAAAAAATTAAAAACATAAAACAGGAGAAAATAAAATGAATCAGGGACAAATGCAGGGAATGCTCAAACAGGTAAAAAAGATGCAGGAGAAAATGGATGCAATACAGGCTGAGCTTGAAAACAAGCTTGTTACAGAAGAATCCGGCGGAGGAATGGTTAAAGTTACAGTAAACGGAAAAAATGTCATAACAAAAATCGAAATTGAAAAAGAAATTATTAATCCAGAAGATCCGCAAATGCTGGAAGACTTACTGATAGCTGCCATAAACAAAGCTCTTGAAAGTTCGCAGAAAATGGCTAATGATGAAATGTCCAAAGCAACTTCCGGAATGATGCCGAATATTCCGGGACTGAACCTTCCGAAATTTTAAATTTCTGCTGATAATGTTTAGTACTTCAGATGCTCTTGATTCACTGATAGAAGAGTTTTCGAAACTTCCGCAGATTGGAAGGAAAACTGCACAGCGGCTTGCAATGTATATCACGAGACAACCCAGAGAGGAAGTTGAAAAATTTTCGAGGGCACTGCTTGAGATCAAAGACAAACTCAGATTCTGCAGTATCTGCTGCAACATCACTGAAAGTGAAATCTGCAGAATATGCTCTTCATCCAAAAGATCAAAAAACGTGATTTGCGTAGTGGAAGAGCCGCAGGATGTATTAGCTGTCGAAAAAACAAACGAGTTCAAAGGGCTTTATCATGTTCTGCACGGGATTATCTCACCTCTGGATGGAATAGGACCTAACGACATAAAAATACATGAATTGCTTTTGCGTCTCGGGAAGGAAAATGATGAAAAAGTCGAGGAACTTATTCTTGCATTAAATCCGACAGTTGAAGGAGAAACTACTATATTATATCTCTCAAGATTAATCAAGCCTCTTGAAATTAAAATTACCAGGATTGCAAGAGGAATACCGATCGGATCTGACCTTGAATTTGCTGATGAAGTTACGCTCGCAAAAGCATTTGAAGGAAGAGTTACAGTCTGACAGCATTTTTTTCAGCTGTATTTAAAGCCCAAATCTAAATAAAATATTTTACAATGTGGTTTAAAAAATGGTTTTCGGATAAGCATTATCTCGATCTTTATCAGCACAGGGATGAAGAAGATGCAAGATGGATAATAAATCTGCTACAGAGGAGCATTCCGGTTAATACTAAATCGAGAGTACTTGATATTGCCTGCGGTTCAGGCAGACATTCAATCGAATTAGCGAGAAGGGGATTTGAAGTTACGGGTTTTGATCTTTCAGGATTTCTCATTAAAGAAGCCGGAAAAAATCTGAAAGATTCTCCTGAAAGAAACATGAAAGTAAAATTTCTCATAAAAGATATGAGAAATTTCAACTTCCATGAATCGTTTGACATCGCAGTAAATATTTTTACAAGCTTCGGATATTTTGAAGAAGACAGTGAAAATACAAAGGTAATTAAAAACGTTTCGGATTCGCTGAAAAAAAACGGATATTTCATATTTGATTTTCTCAATAAATTTTATCTCGAAAAAAATCTTGTGCCTCTTTCATTTAACAGACACGGAAATACAACAGTAATTCAGAAGAGAAGAATTGAGAACGGATTTGTCAGAAAAAGCATTGTAATAAAGGAAAACAAAAAGGAAAAAAGATTTGAAGAAGTTCTGAAACTTTATTCTCTCTGTGAATTCGAAAAAATGTTTTTGCAGAATAAACTGATTATACAGAAAACATTCGGAGATTATTTCGGGAATAAATTCATTAAGTCAAAATCTAACAGATTAATTATCATTGCAAGGAAAAAATAAACATGTGCTGACAGCTTTTCTTGTTTTTATTGCCGGCTGCGGAATCTTTGATTCCAGGGATGTTGAACCACCGTCCGAACCCCGTTCAACTTATATTCAGCCAACTTCGCCGGATATTGTGCTTACAAACCTGAATTTTTCCATCGTTGAAAAAAATCTTGACAATTATCTTAGATGTTTTACCGATCCGGATTTTTCTTCGAGAGTATTTAAATTCTATCCTGACGCTTTGTCTCAGTCAAATTATCCGGTTTTTCTTACATGGAACATTACGAACGAAAGAAACTATTACAGCAACCTGATATCCTTTACAAACAATTCCACTTCTTCAAATCTTTTCCTGTCAAACACAGTTATTAATACCGGCATTGATTCTGCTATCGTGGATTCGGATTATATACTGGTTTTTGATCACAATAAACAGAATGTTGCAAAGGTAGTTAAAGGCAAACTCAGATTTATCATGAGTACGGATTCGAGAAGCCTCTGGTCCGTTCACACTTGGTATGATTTTATTAATGATAATAACGACACTACCTGGAGTGTTTTAAAAGCAAACTTTGTAAATTAATTTTTACGGAATGTTTTGAAAAGATTTTTTAAAATATTAATACAGGTCTCTGAAGCAGGTCTCATCCGGAAAAGCCTGTTTGCAGTTTTACTGATTTCATTGAACTGTCTTTCATGCGAAAATATTTTTTCCCCGAAGCTTGATGAAAGCACTCCGACTTCAATACTTACCGATCAGAAAACTGTGGAAGGTGTATTTCAGAATTTTAAGTATGCTTATACATTTAAAGACTCGACGGTTTACGGAAACCTGCTGAATGAGGATTTCGTCTTTACTTACAGGGATTACGGTTCCGGATTTGACGTATCCTGGGACAGAGCAACAGATATGAGGACAACAAACGGACTTTTTCAGAATTCCCAGAAGATCGAAGTT
>JAEUSI010000092.1 GCA_016788375.1 Ignavibacteria bacterium
GAGCTTTATGTTTAAGCTCTGCTTTTTTGTTATACAGAATAATAACCGTGTATGAATTGGTTAAATATAAAACTTTAGCCGAAATACAAATTCCTTTGTTTTATGTTGCATTTACACGATATATAAAATCCGGTTTAAATTTTGTAATTTGAATTTATGAATACGGACCTTTTTAATAACTTGCAACGCAGACAGCATTCTTAAACAAGAGATATGGAACAGAATGAAGTTCAGCAGTAACTCTTACACTAAATTCGTAATTCGTAATTTCTAATTCTAATGCCATTCCCGAGCGGAACAGTAACATTTCTATTTACCGATGTCGAAGGCAGCACAAAGCTTGCTCAGAAATATCCGCATACGCTTTACGATGCTCTGGAAAGACACAACACGATTCTGTCGGAGGCTATAGAATCAAACAACGGCTTTGTTTTTAAAACAGTCGGTGACGCGTACTGCTGCGCATTTGAAAAAGCGGAAGATGCCGTATGGGCTGCCGTTACGGCTCAGCTTAACTTAGCCGCGGAAAAGTGGAACGATGCTGAGATTAAAATCAGAATCGGTATTCATACAGGCAAAGCGGAATGGAGCGGAAACAATTATATGGGTTACATTACTCTTGCCCGGTCGGCAAGAATAATGTCCGCCGCTTACGGGGAGCAGATTCTTATATCTGGTGAAACACATAAATATCTGAAGGAAATTCCAGGTAAAATTTCGTTTCGTGATTTAGGCGAAAGACGTCTGAAAGATGTTATACAGCCGATAAGACTTTTTCAGGTATTATCACCCGGACTTCGCGGGGAATTTCCTCCTTTAAAAACGCTTGATGCAAGGGCAAACAACCTTCCTGTTCAGCTGACAAGTTTCATCGGACGTGAAAAAAACATCAGTGAAATCAAGGAACTGCTGAATCAGAACAGGCTTCTGACGATTGTAAGTGCAGGAGGAACAGGCAAGACACGTCTGGCTCTTCAGGCTGGTGCGGATTTAATTGATGAATATACAAACGGTGTTTTTGTGTCTGAATTTGCGCCGGTTACAGAGGAAGCGCTTGTAATTCAGCCTGTAATGAATTCTTTCGGCATCAGGGAAGAAGAAGGAAAGTCTCCGGAAGATACATTAACGGAATACCTTAAGGAAAAGGAAATGCTTCTGGTAATGGATAACTGCGAGCATATGATAAATAAATGCGCAAATTTAGCTGAGCTGCTTATACGCAAATGTCCGAAAATAAAAATAATTGCCACAAGCCGGGAAGCTCTTAACTGTCACGGCGAACAGGCATACAGGCTTTCGGCGCTGTCAGTTCCGGAACAGACTTCCGGCATCACGCCGGAAGAAATCATTCAATGCGAATCAGTCCGTTTATTTGTCGAGAGAGCTTTAACTGTTAATCCGGGATTCAGGGTAACAGAAAGCAATGCAGCCGCTCTGGCTGAGATTTGCAGAAGGCTTGACGGTATTCCGCTCGCCATTGAGCTTGCTGCAGCAAAGACAAATGTAATTTCAGTTGAAAAAATTCATCAGCGGCTTGACGATATGTTCAGCCTTCTAAGCGGAGGCAAACGGACAGTTCTGCCGAGACAGCAGACTCTCAGGGCGATGATAGACTGGAGTTATAATCTTCTTTCGGAAAAGGAAAAAATATTATGGAGCAGACTTACAGTATTCAGCGGAGGATGGACTCTTGAATCTGCGGAAGAAATCTGTTCGGACGAAAAAACCGGCAGTTATGAAGTACTTGATCTTCTCGGTCAGCTTTCTCAGAAATCTATTATTTCTTTCAATGAAATGAATGAAAGATACAGCATGCTAGAGACAATTAAGCAGTACGGGGAATTAAAGCTCGAAGAGGCAGATGAAAAGTCAGAAATTAAACTGAAGCATCTTGAATATTATTCATCGCTTGCCGACAGGACAAAAAAGATGAAATTAAATTCTCCGGAATGGTTTGCCGTTCTGGATTCCGATCATAACAATTTTATTTCTGCAATAGAGTCGTCAGTTCCCGCAGGTCAGCCGGAAACCGGAGCACTTATTACCGATTCACTGAATCATTTCTGGGAAATCAGGGGGTATTATTCGACCGGACTGAAGCTGATTGAAGTTCTGCTTTCAGATGAAAAGGACTTAAGCAAAAATTCTCTGGCAAAACTTTACATGAATTACAGTCACTTCTATAGGATTCAGGGTAATTATGAAAAATCGCGTGAACTTAACCGGAAGAGTCTTGAACTGCTGCGCGAGACCGGAAACAGGAACGATTTAATAATAGCCCTGCAAAATTCGGGTAATACAGAAGCATTGACGGGAAATTTCAGTGAAGCCGAAAGGATTTTCGAAGAGAGTCTTACTCTGAGCCGTGAATGTAATTTTGTAAGCGGAATTGCTTTTGCGCTGAATAATCTCGGAAATGTTGCTCTGATAAAAGGAGATCATGAAAAAGCCGAAGCATATACGCTGGAAAGTCTTGAACATCACTACAAATCCGGCAACAGCAGGGATATATGTTTCGCACTCGATACTCTGGGAAATATTATGAAGGAGAAAGGAAATCTTGAAAAAGCCGAAAAATATCTTTCGGAGAGTCTTGAAATCAGCCGTCAGATTGGTGATAAAAGCGGAATTGCTTTTGCACTGTATAATCTGGGAAGCGTATATTACTGCGGCGGAGACGAGGAAAAAGCTCGCGAAAATGTGTATGAAAGTCTTAAGCTCAGAACTGAAATCGGCGACAAGCCCGGGATTGCTTATTCATATGACATCATCGGAGTAATATGTTTTTACCGGAAGGAATTTGACAAGGCGGAATATTATCTCCGTGAAAGTCTTAAGATAAGAACGGAATCCGGAGACAGGCATGCCGTACTGCTGTCTTTGTCTTCTTATTCACTGATACTTTCATCAGGCGAAAATTCTGTTTTATCGGCAAAGCTTCTCGGAGCAAAGGATTCGGGTTATAAAAACATGGATCTGCCGATGAGCAGTGAAGAATCGAAACAGTTTGACGAAATCTCCCGGACATTGAAAGTTAAACTCGGAGAGAGTGAATTTAAAAAATACTTTGAAGAGGGAAAGAAAATGACGATAGAAGAAGCAACGGATGCAGTTTTAAGTTTGCCGGTAAAACAGATTCAGTGACAAACTCATGAATATATGAGCGTCTGATCAAACAACATCAACATAATCCAGATCCTTGCCGAAAGTTTCCTGAGTCCTGGATGCTGCAGTCATTGCAATAGCGAGTACAAGCGATGCAACGATGACTGCTCCGTATATGATGCCTGTATATTCACGGAAGAACTGAAACGAAAGAGTCATAGGAACAGTAGTGCCTCTGATAATATTCGGAACGGCAGTGGTAACGGTAGCTCTGAAGTTTGTGCCGAACTGTTCAGAGGCATTCGTAACAAACACAGCCCAGTAGCCGTTTGAAAACCCGAGAACACCGCACATAAAATAAAAGAAGAAACTGCCGTGACTGTTAAAGAAGAGATAAACAGTAATGCTGATCAGATTAAAAATCAGAAAAAGCATAACAACTTTTTTCCTCGTTCTGAAAACCTGGCTCAGAAACCCGCTGGCAAAATCACCTATGACAATTCCGATATAGGCATACATAATTGACTGAGCAGGATTTATCTGTTCTTTCAAACCGAGAGCTTCGGCGAATTTATCCGAAAAAGTCACGAGCACACCGATAACGAACCAGGTCGGCAGTCCGATAAGAATGCATTTTGAAAATTTAAAAAATCTTTCTTTATCAGTAAACAGCTTCAGAAAATTTCCTTTAGAAACACTGCTGTCTTTTATGTTCCTGTACATTCCGGATTCATAGACGCTTACCCTGAGTATAAGCAGTATAAGTCCGAGAGCTCCGCCGACAAAATAAGAAACGCGCCATTCGAATTTATTAGCAACAAGCGCGGCGACAACAGCGCCTGTCAGACCGACAGTTGCGACAATCATAGTACCCCATCCCCGCGATTCTTTCGGCATAATTTCGCTGACAAGAGTAATTCCCGCTCCGAGTTCGCCGGCAAGCCCGACACCAGCGATAAATCTCAGCATTGAATAAGTATGAACATCCTGAACGAAACCGTTTGCAATATTTGCGGCAGAATAAAGAAAAATCGAACCGAAGAGAACGGAAATCCTGCCTTTTTTATCGCCGAGTATTCCCCAGAGAATTCCTCCTATCAGCATTCCAGCCATCTGCCAGTTAAGGAGAGCGACACCGACATTAATCTGTTCGTCTCCCGTAATGCCGAGAGAAAGCAGCGAAGGTTTTCTGACGACGCTGAAAAGAATGAGATCATAAACATCCACAAAATATCCGAGTGCGGCGACGATTACAATTGCGGATATGTTTTTTTTGTCAGGATTAAGAATGCTTTTCATAAGATTTTCAAAATATGGAAATAAAATACAATTTTAGACAGAAAAAATTTTCAGTTTCACCGGCGTAATAAAGTATTGCAGGTAAAAAAAGTAACATCATTGATTGAAGCATTATTAATTATTTTGAAATTGTATGGTGAATTATATAATTTAATTCAAAAAGGGTAATGTTCATTACGTTTGAAGGAATTGACCTCAGCGGAAAATCTACACAGATAAGACTTCTCACTAAATATTTTGAATCGGAAAAAAAGAAAGTAATTTCGGTAAGAGAGCCGGGAGGAACCGGGATTTCGGAAAAGATACGCGAAATTCTTCTTGACAAGGAGCATTTCAGGATGGAATTTCTGACCGAGTTTCTTCTATTTTCCGCATCCAGACAGCAGCTTACACAGGAAGTAATCATTCCTCATCTGAAAAAAAACTACACGGTTCTCTGCGACAGATATTATGATTCATCAGCAGCTTATCAGGGATACGGCGGAAAGGTAGATCTTAAAATCATCAACAGTATAAATAAAATCGCTTCAGGCGGGCTTGTACCGGATTTAACTTTTTTGATTCATATCAGTATAGAAGAAAGTCTCAGGAGAAAGAAGCTGATTAACAAAAGAGAAGACCGCATTGAGCAAAAGACTGTTTCATATTACAGAAAGGTAATAAAGGGTTATATGGATATCTCAAAAAACAATAAAGGCAGATTTGTTGTTATTGACGGAACAGATCCGGAACCGTTAATTCACGTTAAAATCATACAGGCAATATTAAATCATAAAAAAAGGAAATTAAAATAAAAATTATGCCATACAGGAAAAATTTTAAAAGATCATATCCGTTAATCCTGCTTATACTTATTGTATTGTTTCTCGGCGCTGTTAATTCGGCTGAAGACGACATTTACGAGAAAATCAACCGCAACATGGATCTTTTCGGACAGGTTTACAAGGAAATAGCTCTGAATTATGTGGATGAAATAGACGCGGACAAATTCATTACGGCAGGTATAGAGGGAATGCTTTCCACGCTTGATCCTTACACAAATTTCATCGACGAAAAAAGCAGGGATCAGATTGATCTTATCACTTCGGGAAAATACGGAGGCGTTGGAATTACTGTAAGCGTAAAGGACAGTGTAATCGTTATTACCGAAATAATGAACGGTTATGAGGCGGAGAAAAAAGGACTGAGAGTCGGCGACAAGATAATTGAAATAGACGGAGTTGAGCTGAAAAATCAGAAATCGGAAAACATGCGCGGTCTTGTGCGCGGACCGGTCGGTTCACAGGTAACAGTAGTCGTTGACAGAGACGGTGAAATTATCACCTTCAATCTTGTGAGGCAGGAAATCATACTGAAGAATGTTTCATATTACGGATATCTCGAGCCGGAAATCGAAGGTATCGGATACATTAAGCTTGACAGATTCACGAGTATTTCGGAAAGCGAGTTTGAGAATGCGCTGAAGTCAATGAAAGCGAAACGTGAAATAAAGGGACTGATTATTGACCTTCGTGACAACGGCGGCGGTCTGCTTGATGCTGCGATAGGAATACTGAATAAATTAGTTCCAAAGAACAGCCTGCTGCTGATTACAAAAGGGAAAAGAGCAGATTCAGAAAAAAAATATTTTTCAAAGGAAGATCCGATGTTATCTCAGGACGTGCCGATTGCGGTTCTGATAAACGGAAAGACTGCATCGGCATCAGAAATAGTTTCCGGAGCCATACAGGATCTTGACAGGGGAGTAATTGTCGGCACGAAGTCATTCGGAAAAGGACTTGTGCAGCAGATAAAAGACCTCGACAGTAAATCGCAGATCAAAATCACCGGATCCAGATATTACACTCCTTCGGGGAGATGGATACAGGAGAAAAATTATTTTAAGGAAAACAAATACGGAGTTTTTGTGGACAAGACACGCTATGATCAGACTGATTTCAGGACACTTGACGGAAGGATAGTAAAGGCATACGGAGGAATTGAGCCTGATGTAGAAGTTAAGACTGTTCCGGAAACAGAGATATACTCAGGACTTCTTTCGAAAGATATGTTTTTCAAATTTGCAAACAGCTACATTGAAAGGAACCCTGACATAAAGAATGTAAGTCCCGGCGATGAAATTTTCGCCGAGTTCAGGATATTTCTTGCAGCGAATAATTTTTCCTATGATTCGCAGATAGAAAAGAAGCTCAAAGAAATAGGACAGCTTGCATCAAACAAGAGTTACAGTCAGGAAATAATGAATTCGCTGAACAAAATAGAAAACATAGTCGAATCTGATGAAACGAACGAGATCGAAACGGCAAAGCAGGAAATAACTCTGGCGATTGTAAACGAAATTAATAAAAGAATTATCAACGAGAAGGAGCAGATTGAAGCTGTATTTCCTTTTGACATTCAGCTTCAGAAAGCTGTAAGTATCCTTGAGAATAAATCAGAATACAATCAGCTGCTTGGAAAATAACAATACAGGATTAATTACAATATCAACGTGAAGACAGGAATTTTAGGCGGAGGTCAGCTGGCGAGAATGATAATGGAAGAGTGTTATAAATTCGGATATGAATTTTATATTTTTTCAGGGGAGGAGAATTCACCTGCCGGACAGCTGACAAAAAACGGTTTTACCGGAGACTGGAAAGACAGGGAGTCGCTGCTGAAGTTCGCAGAAAAGTGCGATATCATTACGCTGGAAAACGAGTTCATAGATTACGGAAGCCTGAAATTTCTTGAAGCATCAGGAATCACTGTTTATCCTCAGGCCGATATTATAGGGCTGATTCAGGATAAACTTTATCAGAAGGAAAATCTCAGGAATGCGGGAATTCCTGTAGCTGCATTCTGCGCAGTTGAATCGGAAGAGGACATATTCAATTTCATTTCTGTAAATTCTTTTCCCGTTGTTTTGAAATCGAGAACAATGGGTTATGACGGAAAGGGAAATTACACGGTAAGAAACAGCAGCGAAGTGAAGCCGGCGTTTGAACTTCTGAAGAAGAGAGGCAGGTTAATGTGCGAGAGTTTTATAAATTTTGATAAGGAAATAGCAACACAGATTGCAAGGAATAAATCAGGCGGGAAGAAAGTATATCCGGTAGTCGAAACCATACAGAAAGATCATATCTGCAACATGGTAATTGCTTCTGATCAGCTTCAAGAAAAGATCATACATAAGGCGAATTTAATCGCTGAAAATATTGCCGACGAACTGAACTATGTCGGCGTGATGGGAATTGAAATGTTTTTATCGGGTGATGAAATTACCGTGAACGAGCTTGCGCCGAGGGTTCATAATTCCGGTCATTACACAATAGAAGGATGCCGGACTTCGCAGTTTGAAAATCACATCCGGGCTGTACTGAATCAGCCGCTTGGAAATACGGAAAAAACGGAGAAGAACGCCGTCATGATAAACATACTCGGTGAAAGGAACGGAAGAGCGGATCTCAGGAATGCGGAGAAGATATTTGATTTCGGCAATGCTTTTCTTCATATTTACGGAAAGGCTGAAACCTGCATCGGACGGAAGATGGGTCATATAACGGTGCTGGACAAAAATCTCAGTGAAGCCGTTGATACAGCTGTCAGATGCCGGGAAATCATAAGCATATAAAAATAATTTAAAAATAAAGATATGACAGGAATAATAATTTTTTTAGTAGCGGCAATATTTGTGTTAACTGTTGTCAGAAGCCAGCTGAAGAATAATCTTCAGTTTGAAAAAATCGTGGATACATTAAGAATAGCAGCCGGAGTAGGAATTCTTTTTACGGTATTATTCGCCGCAATTGTTCAGATAGGACCCGGAGAAGTGGGAGTACAGATTTTTTTCGGCAAGGTACAGGACGGAATATTAAGGAGCGGACTGAATTTTATAAATCCTCTTATGGATGTGCAGAAAATAGACATAAAGACGCAGGCATACACAATGAGCGGGGCAAATGATCAGGATGTTAACGAAGTCAGAAGCAACAAAAGCGATCCGATCCAGACTCTGTCTTCGGACGGACTTACGCTGATACTGGATGTGACGGTATGGTACAGAGTAAGCGGTGATGATGCCCCGAATCTTATCAGGACGATCGGTGTTGATTACGAATCGAAGATTGTTCTTCCTGCAATCAGAACGGCGATCAGGGATGTAGCGGTAAATTTTGTTGCAACGGATATATATTCTTCAAAGCGGGATGATTATGTGAATGATGTTGCGAAAAAGCTTGAGAAATCATTTGAAGGAAGGGGAATAATTCTGGAAAAGGTTTTGCTGAGAAATGTCGAACTTCCGCAGAAAGTAAGGGAAGCGATTGACGAGAAAATCGCAGCCGAGCAGAGAGCGCAGCAGATGGTTTATATACTTCAGAAGGAAAGACAGGAAGCTGAAAGAAAGACGGTTGAAGCTCAGGGAGTAGCAGAAGCACAGAGAATCATCAACAGCACAATCAGCAATTCATATCTGCAGTGGAAATACATTGAAACGCTGAAGGAGCTTGTTAATTCACCGAATAATTCTTTCGTAATCGCGCCATATGATCAGAAGCTGACGCCGATGCTGAATTTTAATCAGGGACCGAAATAGTTTTATGGAAAATGAAATGACAGAAGTATTCGTAACATATGATCCAATGGAAGCAAGTCTCATCAAAGCAAAGCTTACGGACGAGGAAATTCCTTTCAATGTGACGGGTGATTTTAATGTTACGATGTCAATGGAGACCTTTAATACGCAGCTCGGAAGGATTGCTATGAAGAGACCGATAAAATTTTTCGTGAGGGAAAGCGATCTTGAGCTCGCTAAAGTTGCCATTAATACGGATAAATCTTCACTGCTTGACGAAGATCTGGAATACTGAACAGATAAACATTCTGATATGGCAAAAAGAAACCGCATAATTGTTACTGTACTTGTTTTTACCGCAGCAGTATTTTATTTAAGGAGCAGTGTTTATTTGAAAAATTTATCCGGTGAGCAGGAAATTAAGAATACTCACGAAATGGTAACAGGCGCGTCTTTGGCAGGCAATACTACCTTTCTGAATCCCGGAACCACAAACGAAATCAGCATGAAAAAAAACAGCAGCGACACAATACCGGAAAACGATTATCTGAGAATTCATTTCGATGCAATTTTAGCCGACACACACAATGACTTTATATGGAAAGTTTTTGACAAAGGAGCCGTGTTCGGAGAGAAAAACAGTTTCACTCAGTCCGATCTTCCGAGATTCAGGGCAGGCGGTGTTGACGTGCAGGTATTTGCAGTATGGATACCGATGAATAAAATAAAAAAATCTTACAGCTTTACCGTAAGTCAGATTGAAAAACTGCACAGCTTTCAGACGGAATATTTCCGGGACTTTGAATTCGCACTTACCTATGACGATATAATCAGGATTACGGGAGAAAATAAAGTCTGCGGTTTAATCGGAATTGAAGGAGGAACTGCAATTGAAAATAACCCTGACAGAATAAACGAATTTTATGAAATGGGTGTGAGATATATCGGATTAACTTGGAACAACTCCAATTTAATTTCCACTTCCGCAAGAGACCAGACAGAAAGAGGAAAATCGGGAGGTCTGACTGAGTTCGGTATTCAGGTTATCAGGAGAATGAATGAGACGGGAATGATGATAGACGTTTCCCATTTAAGCGAAGAAGGATTCTGGGATGTAATCGAAAATTCTGATTCACCGGTAATTGCATCTCATTCAAACAGCTACACGGTTAATCCGCATTTCAGAAACCTGACGGATGATCAGATCAAAGCCATTGCAAAAAGCGGAGGGTATATCGGAATTAATTTTTACGATAAGTTTCTCGATAATAATGCCGAGAGAAACAGAACAGTTAACGCATTTGAACTTTATCCGGAGGAGCTTAAAGCAATTGACGAAAAATACGGTGATGATCTCATAAAATACAATGAGGAGAGAAACAGATTTCTTGAAGAAAAGAATATCTCCGGCGGAACAACGGTTGATAAAGTCATTGAACACATTGATTACATAAAAAACCTTGTCGGCGTTGATTATATCGGCATAGGATCTGATTTTGACGGGGGCATAACGCCGCCGAACGAGCTTTATGACGCAAGCTGTTATCCCGAACTTACAAAGAGACTTGTTCAGAAAGGTTATACTGCCGAAGAGATAAAAAAAATTCTCGGGGGAAATTTTCTGCGCGTGTTCAGACAGGTCTGCGGTTAGCAAATTAATTCTTTAATCCGGAAAATTTCTTTTCATGTTAAAAATTACACGGTTAATGCCGAAATGATTCATGCAGAATCTTATGACACAGCTGATGATTATGTCAGAGACAGAATTATTGAAACAGGTTTCATCCAAATTATATAACTTATTCAGGGTAGTTTTTCCGGTAAAGTTCAAATGAAGCTTTTTCGGTTTTACTGATAAAATCACTTTTTGCCGCACTGAATTCACTTCCGCTTTTCCATTCCTGTTCACATAGATTTAATTTCAGGTTTTCATATTCATCTCTTGCTTCTTCGTTTTTTCTCAGATAATCCCTGAAAGCAATATGACGTATCCAGTGAAATGAATTATGCTTCATCACATGGATATGCGCAAGTTTGTATATGTTAATTTTTGGAGGGACAATGTCTGAATCACGAATAATTTCAGGCATGTTAAAATCATCAGGTAGTTTTTTCAGCTTAACGAAATAGCGGCGGTAAGGCATTACGGAATTATATTTTTCATAATATATAAATCCGTTTTTTACAAGCGGAGAAATAGTTTTGTCAATATCACTTTCATCTCTGACTCCGGCAAGAATGTCAATTACGGGTTTTGAAGTCAGACCGTAAACAGAAGTGCTCCCGATATGTTCGATTACAGGATTCAGAAATCCGGTGCAGCTGATTATCTCTTCTTTTAAACGGGAAAAAATATCAGTCCATTCAGGATTATATTTTTCAAGAATAATTTTCAAGGTTACCGTTAACTTCTGTTAAAAATATACTGAAATATTCCGGCAAAATTAACTCTTTAAATTCCATAAGATAAGTTTAATCCGGAAACTTACTGTACCAATTACCTGCAAAAATATTTCTATCCTTATAATTAAAAAAATATTGTTTATTTTATTTCACAAAACAATTCACTCAATTATTGTCCGGAGAAATTACATACAAAGGAATTCCCGCTTCAGCCGGCATTTCAATCGGAAAAGCATATTTATACTTCAGAAGCAGTTTTGAAATAGACACGCAGCTTTTAAAAGAGAGCGAACTGCAGAAAGAGCTTGAAGAGTTTGACAGGTCAATCGAGCTGTCAAAAAAGGAGCTGCACAAAATCAAAACGCTTTCATATGAAAAAATAGGAGAGAAAAATTCGCAGATATTTGAGGCTCAGCTTGAGATACTCAACGATATTTTTTTTGTTAATAACGTGAAACACCGCATTCAGAAGGAAATGAGGACTGCAAGTTTTGTTTTTGACAACGAAATTTCAAAAATCGGTCAGGCATTTCTGAAGTCAAATGACGAATATCTGAAGGAGAGATTTTCCGACATTAAGGATATCAGGAACAGAGTGATAAGAAATATGAAGAAGGAAAAGCTTGTTTCGAAAGTCGAGGAAAATTCTATAATCATCGGACATGAACTTTCCCCGGCTGATACGATATTGTTCAGCAAAAGAAAGGTTCAGGGATATGCAACCGACAAGGGAGGAATAACTTCACACGCCGCGATAATCTCGCGCGCGCTGAGAGTTCCTGCCGTAGTCGGAATGAAGGATATTTCAAAAAACATTGCATCCGGAGATTTCATAATACTTGACGGAATGAACGGACTGATAATTAAAAACCCTGAACAGCAGACTCTCGATGCATACACAAAGAAAATCGGAGAGCTTAAAGAGTACGAACTAAAGCTTAACAGAATTCTCGATCTTCCGAGTGAAACTTCCGATAATAAAACCATTGAGCTTACAGCCAACATAGAATTTGACGAGGAAATTGACTTCATTGTCAATGCCGGACACTGCGGAATCGGGCTTTACAGAACGGAGCATCTGTTTCTTGAAGCCGGAGATTTCCCTTCGGAAGCAAGACAGATAGAAGAATATACTCACATTTCAAATGTTACATACCCGAATACAGTTGTAATAAGGACTTATGACATCGGCGGAGACAAGCTTCTTCCGAGGTCAGAGAGAGAGGACAATCCGTTTCTCGGCTGGAGAGGAATCAGGATATGTCTCGACAGAGTCGATATCTTCAAGGAGCAGCTGAG
>JAEUSI010000093.1 GCA_016788375.1 Ignavibacteria bacterium
TGGTTTTTTCCGAATTCAGAATAATAAACAGGAGCTTTTTACCGTGGAATAATACATACATTTCAATCTGGACTGATGATGATCTCGGAACTTCATCTGATGATGCGGTCGGAATTGACACAAATCTGAAAATGTCTTATACATATAATTTTAACGCAACCGACCCGCTTTACGGGACATCGCCGCCGGCTGTGGGATTTCTGACTCTGAGAAATCCGATCGTTCCGAGTCCGGGTGATACTGTTAGATATTACAGTCCTCCGGGAACCAGTTACTTAATTGTAAAACCAGGTTACAGGGAAATGAAACTGTCGTCTTTTAATCTTTATACAAATGCCGATCCTTATGCGGGTGATCCTTCAAATTACATTGAGACTTACAATAACCTGCAGGGACTGAAAAGAAACGGCTCTGCCTGGATAAATCCGCAGAACAGCCAGTCAACAAAATTTCCTTATCCGGGAGATCCGGTAACGTCAACGGGATGGACTGAAACAGGTTCGGGTGACAGAAGATCGATGATGAATTTCGGACCGCTGACAATGAATCCGGGAGATACACAGTCAGTTATAGTTGCACAGTTAATTGCAGGTTATTCAAGTAATCTTGAAAACATTGCAAATCTGAGATCGCTGGCAAATTATGTAAGGGGAATTTACAATACAAATTTTCAGAGTGTAATTTCGGTTGAGACACTATCGACGGAAGTTCCGGACAGATTCAGTCTGGAGCAGAATTATCCGAATCCGTTCAATCCCGTTACGAATCTGGAATTTAGAATTTCGAAATTGGGATTTGTTTCTTTGAAGATTTATGATGTGCTTGGAAAAGAAGTAAAGACTCTGGTTAATGAAAAATTAAGTCCGGGAAATTATAAGGTAGAGTTTGACGGCAGTAATCTTACGAGCGGGGTATATTTTTACAGATTGACGGCAGGAGAGTTCACGGATACAAAGAGGATGATGCTTGTTAAGTGATAAAAGTTGTCAAATCTCATTGCCGTGTTTCGCAATCCGGAAGGGTCTGAGGAGATTTGACAACTTTATCAAATGATTTTGATTATGAATTTCGAGTTGGTGTAAAGTTTAAAATTAAAGTATAAGGAGCAATTAAAATGAAAAAGATTAATAAAATATTTGCAACAGCACTACTCATAACAGCAATTCATTCATCCGTGTTTTCGCAAAGCGGGTGGTTCTGGCAGAATCCGGTTCCGACGGGAAACAAACTCAGGTCAGTTTTTTTTACTGATGAAAATACAGGCTGGTCAGCCGGAGCCAACGGAACAATACTTAAGACACAGAACGGGGGAATTAACTGGACAGTGCAGACAAGCGGAACCGGATACAGTCTCAGCTCAGTATCTTTTATAAATTCATATACAGGTTACATATCTGGTTCATACGGGACATTACTGAAGACAAACAACGGCGGCGATAACTGGAAAACAGTTCAGACAGGAATAAATACATATATGAATTCACTGTTCTTTGTTTCTGAGAATTCCGGATGGTGTGTGTCCGGTTCAGAATTCAGCGATACTGCTTTTTTACTGAAAACTACTAACGGCGGGGAAAACTGGATAAGAAAATTAACAGTAACAGATACAACTGAATATACAATCGCGCTTAATAAAGTATACTTTACATCAGCATTAACCGGATGGGTAATAATGTCACATTACTATCCGTACTACTGGGCAAAGATTCTGAAAACTACAAACGGCGGAGATACATGGAATCAATATTACAGTTCTGATGATATTTCTCTGTATTCAATGGATTTTGCTTCTCCGAATAATGGCTGGGCAATCGGTCAAACCATCAATACATATCCTCAGAAAGGAGTAATTCTCACAACAACTGACGGAGGGTATTACTGGAGATATGATACAATTTCCGAAACAGGATTAAGGTCAGTATGCTTTAATTCTTCCATGACCGGATGGATAGCCGGAAATAACTATTCAACAACACAGGGACTTATAAAAAGAACAACAAACGGAGGACTGAACTGGATCACTCAGCAAAGCGGCACCGCTGAAAATCTGAATTCAGTATGTTTTTCAGGAAATGACAAAGGAATAATAGTCGGTGATTACGGTACAATATTAAGAACTACAAATCTGGGCGAGCAGTGGAATTCCATAACAAGCAGGATTGATATCAGATTAGAATCAATAAGTTTTGCCTCTGCTTCAACCGGCTGGGCGGTCGGAAACAGCGGAATATATCCGACTATTCAGGGAGCGATAATAAAAACAACAAACGGCGGAGACAGCTGGACTTCATATCCTTCGGTAAATTCCGCAGAACTGAATTACGTAACGTATGCAAATTCCACTGCATGGGCTGTGGGAAACAATGGATCAGTGATGAGATCTACAAACTTCGGAACGACATGGCTGCATGTATCAGCAGGAATAAGCAGCAATCTTTACGCAATACATTTTCCGACATCATCAGACGGCTGGATTGTCGGTAACGGAATATACAGGACATCAAACGGAGGCAGCAGCTGGTTCAGGCAGCTGTTTGCAGGTTACTACGATCTTTATACGGTTTACTTTACATCTGCAACAACAGGATGTGCAGCAGGAGTAAACGGATCTCTGTACAGGACGACAAACGCAGGAGAAAACTGGGTGCAAAAATCAACAGGGACAACAGGCACAATTATGTCAATGTATTTTATTAATGAATCTACCGGCTGGTCTGCAGTAAATGACGGATTAATTTTAAAAACCACTGACGGCGGAGACAGCTGGTTTACACAGGCTGCAGTTGATTATAGTCTGAGTTCAGTAACTTTTACAGATGAGCTAACCGGATACGCTGCAGGATACGTCGCACTGATTAAAACTACGGACGGCGGCGGTACATGGCAGATTCAGCAGGGAGTAAATGCACTGTATTTACTATCTGTATTTTTTATATCGCCGGCAACAGGCTGGGCTGCAGGGTATTTCGGAGAAATTCTGAAAACAGTATCCGGCGGAGATCCGGTCGGAGTTAAGCATATCAGCAATGAACTCCCGTCCGGATATATCCTGAGTCAGAATTATCCGAATCCGTTCAACCCGGTTACAAATCTGGAATTTGGGATTTCGGATTGGGGATTTGTTTCTTTGAAGGTGTATGATATACTTGGAAAGGAAGTAGCGATTTTAGTTAATGAAAAACTAAGTCCGGGGAAATATAAAGTTGAGTTTGACGGCAGTAATCTTACGAGCGGAGTTTATTTTTACAGACTTAGTGCGGGAGAGTATTCGGATACAAAGAAGATGATGCTTGTGAAGTGACAAAAGTTGTTCAGATTTGACAACATTAAAGTTAAGGAGCTGCTTATAAAACTATTCAGTTAATTTTAATTCATTTAATGGAGTGGATAAAATGAAAAAGATAAATTCAGTTATTTTATATCTGAATGCCGTATTGATTCTTCTGACATACAATTCTGTATGTTCACAGGTAAAACAGGAATGGGCAGCAATATATAACGGAACCGGAAATTCGTATGACGGAGGTTTTTCGGTTGCTGTTGACAGACCGGGAAATGTATACGTGACGGGTACAAGCACAAAAAGAGAATCCGGTGAAGATATTACTACAATAAAGTACAACTCATCGGGAGTTCAGCTGTGGATTGCATTTTATAACGGTCCGGTAAGTTTGAATGATCGCGGAGTATCAGTAGCTGCAGATGATTCCGGTAATGTCTATGTGACGGGAACAAGTACCGGAAGCGGAGCTCTTGAAGATATAGTTACCATAAAATACAGTTCATCCGGAGATTCTGTATGGGTAAGAAGATTCAACGGGGAAGGTGATTCAGTTGACATAGCAAATGCAGTAACAGTAGACGGTTCAGGAAATGTCTGTGTGTCCGGATCAAGTATCGGCAAAGGAACGACTTATGATTATACGGCTATAAAATACAGTCCGTCTGGAGAGCAGCTGTGGGCTGCAAGATACAACGGTCCCGGAAACGGAATTGACTGGGTTTTTTCAATGACTGCTGACAGTTCGGGCAATGTATATCTTACAGGCGGTAGTCTGGGGAAAAGGACATTTTATGATTATGCAACTATTAAGTACAGCCCGTCAGGAAAGATGCTTTGGACTGCCAGATATGACGCTGAAAAATATAATGATGAGGCAACAGCAATTGCCGTTGACGGTTCGGGAAATGTTTATGTCACAGGAAGCAGCAACAGCGATTTCGGATTTTTTCAAAAAATGATAGGAATGGATTTTGCAACTGTAAAGTACAGTCCCGATGGCCGATTGAAATGGGTAAAAAGATACAACAGCAGAGAAAATAAGCAGGATGTTTCAAAAGCTTTAGCAGTTGACGATTCAGATAATGTGTATGTGGCAGGTTTAAGCGGACTGGGTTTTGGCGGACTACCGGTAGTGTCTGATCTTGTAATAATAAAATACAATAAAGCAGGAGATGAGATCTGGAAAACCGAATACAGTGTTTCTGAAAATTCGCATGAAACCGCCGAAGCTATGGCTTTGGATAATTCAGGAAATGTTATTATCACAGGTTTTAGCTTTTATCATTATGAAAATTATTTAACCATAATGATGAACTCCTCAGGCAGAACTGTATGGTCGAAAATCTACAACGGATCTTCAGGTGGTTCAGATATATCAAAATCCGTTGCAGTTGATGATTCCGGCAATGTTTATGTAACAGGTGAAAGTGACAATGTAGGATCCGGTTCTGATATTGTAACAATCAAATATTCGAAATGAAAAATATTGAATGATTCCTGATCAGTAACTGACGTTGTTTTAAAATTGAATCGTTGCCTGATTCATAAAAACCCGGAACATTCTCATAACTTAGTATAGATGTCACGATGCTTCGCGGCCGCAGAGGCTGGAGGAGATTTGACAACGTTACAAATGGAACTGTACAAAGTGTGTGCATTTCTAATATGATGAAAAAAAGCAAGTATAATTATTATCCGGTATCGGAAATAATGAGGGAAAAATTAATTTATGAAAACTTAATACTGCACGCTCCTTATATTTAAATTATATTTTTGACAAATCTTTGACAACCGGATGTTTTAAGTTAATTATTTTTGAACAGATGAATAAAAAGATAATATTGATAAATAAACAAAATACCTGATGAGAATTGTAAAGTAATTACCGGCACAAACATTACGGACAATGCGTTTTCTGCCTGTATGAAATACTTCTCTTAATTTAAGGAGGCAATGTAAAATGAAAAACGTTTTTTTAATTCTTATACTTTTAATCCCGGCAATTCTTTCTGCGCAGGATATCAGGCAGCTGGATATCAGGTTAACAAACGATTCAGCCGGCTTCTACGAAATTGTACATGAAATATCAAATACAAATCCACAGGATGCTTCCGGTTTTGTTGACCGGGGAATTGCAAACTATCATCTCGGGAATTTCGATCAGGCATTCAGCGATTACAACAAAGCAATCGAACTTGACCCGTCTTATTCAGACGCATACATGGAAAGAGGAATATACTATCTTGAAGTGAAGAAGGATTCCATGCTCAGTATTTCCGATTACAATAAAGCCATCGAACTCAATCCGCAGAATGCAGCTGCATATTACAACAGAGGAGTATTCTACGGAGAATACGCTCAGTACGATCTTGCAATCGCCGAATACAGGAAGGCTGTTGAGATAAAAAGTGATGATGCAGGAGCATATTATAATCTTGGCACAGATTATCTGACAACTGGCATGTACAGTGAATCAGCTGCAAGCCTTACTCAGGCAATAAATCTGCAGCCGGAATTTTTTTCTGCATACATCAACCGTGCTCTATCTTATCTTTATATGAATGAACTTGCCTCAGCACTTAAGGATGCCGATAAGGCAGTCTCACTGAGACCGCAGGATCCTGAAGCATACAGTACCCGAAGCAGTGTTTACAATTATCTCGGGAAATATGACAAGAGCATGGCAGACCTGAATCAGGCTCTGAAAATAGCTCCGGATAATCCCAAGTACTATTATAACAGGGCAATTCTGAGCAGAAATCTCGGCCATTCTACGGAAGCGATGCTGGATTTAAAAACGACTTTGAAAGTTGACCCGAAGTTCATACCGGGTTACATTCAGAAAGCAAAATGGGAAGTACAGGACGGCAATAAGGTCGATGCAAATTGTGATCTGGATATTGCAATCAGTTATGCAAAGGATAATCCTTCCCTGCATGAATGTTATTGCGGAAAAGCAATGATACTTGCACAAATGAAGAGGTACAATGAAGCTGTTGAACAGGCTGATAAGGCAATTAAACTCAGGTATAATGAACCGGAGGCATACTACTACAGGTCAAAAGTATATCAATACAAGGGAGATTATTCGAAAGCTATTGCAGATGAAACAAAGGCAATTGAGATGATGCCGGAAAATGCAGATTATTATGAGTATAGAGGCCAGCTTTTCTTTGACAATGGTCAGTATGGAAATGCTATCCGTGACTGGAATGAAACAAAAAGACTGGATCCTGAAAGATCTGACAGAATGAATTATAATATCAGACTTGCTGAAGAAAATAAGTGATACAATGCAGGTTATGATTTCAAATATTTTACAATTTTAAATATAAAGAAAAATGAAAACACTGAGATTAATATTACCGGTTATTTCAGCTGTATTGCTGATAATCTTTTCGGAATCAAACACGGTATTTGCCCAGAAGATAAAGAGTATCGAGCCGAACACTTTGATCAAACTTGACGGATTCTCAATTACATCACCTTCCGGAGATGACTGGGAGTATACTCTGCATAAGAGCCGTAAAGAAGTATATCTTTACTATGAATCATCCAATATACTGACAGGTTCAGCAACATCCACGATAGTATCAGTATACAAGGATTCACTTATTACTCCGGCAGAAAAGGAAGTAAAAGAGTATGCTGATGCATATCTTGACAAGAATGTAAGTGATTTTAAACATTCAGGGGTGGCGGGAGTCAGGATAAAGTCAACACGAAAATCTGACACGACGATTACGGGAAGGAAGTTTTATGCTATTGCTTACAATGCTTCGTACCGGATAGAGAATTTACAACTTTATCTTGACGATGTTTTCTTCCTTTATTTCCCGGACGATTTTGAAGAGTCGCGGATATTTTTCGGTTTCAATATTTCCTGCTCATACAATCAGCCGCTCGGAATATTTAATATCAACTCTTCCGATCTGAAACCGGTATTCGGAATTTTGAAGAGCTTTAAAATGCAGGAAAGTGTAAAACCGGAAACCGGGAAATGAATTGATTAAACAGCCGCTCACAGTAATTATTATTGTTTTGAAATTCGGGATACTGCAATCGAAATAAGTGAATCAGATTTTGTCTGAAGATGAAAAAGTCAGATGAACTTGTTCGGTGAGCAGGGATTGAAATATAAAGATTATAACCTAATAGAAAAAACAGTTCAGTAAATATTTCTGCAGAAACTTTATCAACAGCTTAATCAAAAAACCGGAGGGAAACTAAATGAACAAGAAAATATATTACATACAGCCGACTTATCAGACTTCAGACGGCAAACTTTTAAAAGGCGACAGTCTGTATGTTCACTCGCTTGCAATGCCTGCATTAAGCGCTGCAACACCTTCAGACTGGGAAAAAAATGTAGTGCTGCAGTATTTTGACGATATAGATTACAATACTGATGCTTCGGTAATTGCAATCACATCTATGGGATACGATATCTCACAGGGAATGGAAATAGCCCGCGAGTTCAAAAAAAGAAATAAAACAGTAATATTCGGCGGATATCAGGCGCATTTCAGTTCTCATCTGTTAAAAGATGTTTGCGACTGTATTGTTCACGGCAATCCCGGACCGGATGACATGAAAAAAGTATTAAATGATATAGAAAGTAACCGGCTTCAGAAAGAATACCGTTTCGGCATCGACATAAATTTTTCTTTTGACTATTCGGTACTGGCAGATAAGAAAATAACATTTATGCCGGTACTCAGCAGCATCGGCTGTCTCAATGACTGCGACTTCTGCTGTACAGCGGCAGTTTACAAAAGTAATTTCAGACTGAGAAAAATTGAATATGTAATAGAAGACCTAAAAAGCATCAGCAGGATTTCCCGGAAAGCGGGATTTGTTGACAACAACATTTACAATAACAGAGAGTATCTTCTCAGGCTTCTCAAAGCAATAATCAGCAATAATATAAAACTCAAATGGGGAGCACAGGTAACCATTGATATCGGCGATGATCCTGAAGCGCTTCAGTATCTTTACAAAGCCGGATGCAGGCTTCTTTTCATCGGAATGGAAACTGTTAATCAGCAGAATCTATCGGGAGTAAATAAAAAGTATCTTGTACAAAGTTATGCTCAAAGGCTCAGGGTAATTAATAAGAGCGGAATTAAAGTAGCAGGATATTTCATGTTTGGTTTTGATAATGACACAACGGAAACTCCTCAGATGCTGTATGATTTTATCAGTTCCGTAAAAGTTTCGATTCCGATTTTAAACATTCTGATCCCCGTTCCCGGAACAAGAATTTATTACAGATTACAAAAGGAAAACAGGCTGTTGTTCAGTGAAGAACAGGAGCTGCTGAAAAACAACAGCTTTTACAATTCAGCCTGCAACAATTGCTTCTATATTCCTAAACTGATGACAGCCGAACAGGCAGAGCGGGGATTTTTGGAGCTTTACGGAAAGCTTGCCGGTTTTTATCAGATTATTAAAAGATCGGTCAGCATTAATCCCGTAATGGCAGTATTTCTTCTCGGAATGAATATCATATTCAGAAAGGAATATCTTGATATGAAGAGAAGACATGGTTTTTAAACAGGCGATTTCAATTTGACTCTGTGAACAGTACTTTGCTTTCAGGATAAAATCAGTTTCTTATTCTGTTTCACTGTTACCCGAACAACAGCTGCTTTATCTGAATATTGAAAATTGTCACTTTATGTTTTAAACAGTTTAACTATTTTTCAAAAAAAGACATGAAAACATTTTTAATTTTAATATTATACTTCCTGTTCAATGCAAATCTTCAAACCTGCTATTCGCAGAATTTCGGAGATATACTGTGGCAGATAACGATTCCCGATAATCCCGGCACCACATTTCAGGATAAGCAGATCAGAAGTCTTAAACAGATTCCCGATGTGAATGGAGACAATGTAAATGATGTAATTGCAGCAACAGGGAATTACTGGACAATCTGTTACAGCGGAATCAATGGCTCATTGCTCTGGAGCTACAGCACTCATTTCGGCAGCATTAATACAGGCTCTGTTGAATGGGAAGAAGCAGTTGCAATTTCGGATGTAAACAATGACGGAACATTTGATGCCGTGATCGGCTGCGGCGGCGGAAATGAAATGGTCTATGCGCTCAGCGGAAACAACGGCAGCGTAATATGGTCATACGGAAATCCATTAACTACAAGTGACGGGGATATTGAAGCCGTAAATATCAGATATGATTTCAACGGCGACGGAATAAAAGATGTTCTTGTTTCTGCAAGCGGCACGACTAACGGAGGAAGACATGCTGCAATCTGCTTAAATGCCATCAGCGGTGAGGTGATTTTTTACAGGACACAGCCCGAGCCGTTTACGGATGATATTGTCGCAACTGAATCTGGTGGCGCAGTGGGAGTAAATAACAACGGCGCTCCTTACAAAGTAACCGGTCTGGATACTAACGGAAATTCCGTATGGAGTTACACTGCTGCAGGAAATATATGGAGTCTGAAGGAGATGCCTGACATTAACGGAGACAGCAGGAAAGATATTATCGGACTGGCGGGATTCACGGCAGCAGTATTTGCAGTAACGGGAAATACCGGAACTCAATTATGGTCGCGCACTCTCGGGTCAAGCAACAACGGAAGGATTGCGCTTTTTGATGATGCAGACGGAAACGGTTTCGCTGATTTCTCGCTTTCAGCACCGCAGGTCGCTTACAGGATTGATTCCAAAACAGGAAATACTATCTGGTCTAATACACTCGGATCTTCTTATATAAGGGGCATAGATGATATCGGCGACGTAACAGGAGACAGCATAGATGACATGGTAATAGCGACGCAGGTTCCGGCAAGACTGATAGTTCTGAACGGAATGAACGGAAGCATACTTTTCGATTATGTTTTCGGAACTACTCTGACTCAGAGAGGAGACAGAGCTGCAGTATTAAAAGATATAGACTCCAACGGCGTGAATGAATTTCTCGGCGGAAACAGGGAAGGAAGAGTAATCTGCTTTTACGGAGGAAACGGAACTGTTACTTCCGTAAACACTTTATCAGTTCAGCCGGACGTTTTTGCGCTTCATCAGAATTTTCCGAATCCATTCAATCCTTCGACGAACATAAAATTTGATATCGCAGAAAAAGGTCAGGTAAAAGTGAAAGTCTATGACGCGCTCGGAAGAGAGATTAATACACTTGTTAATGAAACCCTGAATCCCGGAACATATACAGCGGTTTTCAAAGCAGAAAATCTTTCAAGCGGACTGTATTATTACAGTATTACAACTGCAGAATTTACGGATGTGAAGAAGATGCTTTATATAAAGTGATAAAATGTAATTGTAAATAAGGCGGAGAATTTAAGTTTTCATATGAAATTATCATCGTAAGACAGTGTATATTGAATATTAATGTCAGTGTGTCAGGAATCAGACTGATTCAGGGATAAGATCAGAACGCATATCCGGAAAATCCGCAGTTTCTGATTTCTTGTTCAGTTCCGGATGATTGTTGAAAATTATTTCACCGCAACATAAAAGCAGATTGGGATCAAAAACATATCTGCCGAATACTTTTCTCGGTTTAAAATAAGGGCTGTTAACCAGATCCCTGAAAATTTCATAAACCAGTTCCGAACAATAAAGAAGATTTTCACCGTTATCCAGACGCTCTTCCCAGTCATATTTAATCAAATCCGCTCTGTTCCTAATGCGCTTAATCCTGTTGATAATCAAATTGTCATCTTTTCTATCTACGGGTAATCTTACAACACAAAAGTAATCGACCTGCTTCAGAAAATCGAGCAGCGGCTGTTCAATTAATCCCGCTGCAGTAACATGCATAATTGAAGTATTCCTGTCACCGTCAAAAAACAATAAACCTGCATGACTGAAATAAACAGGAAATTCCCTGCATCTGATTGCTCTTTTTATTGCCATCGAACTTAAAGACTTTGAGTCAGTTGAAAGAAAGACATAATGACTGCCGGGGTTTGATTTGTCAATTATACTGAAGTAATCTGACATTACAAAAGCAGGATATCCTTTGAAACGAATATTATAAATATTCAGCTTTTTAAAAAAAAATTCCCAGGCTTTCGTTCTGTCTATCCGGTTCAGCAGCTGATTTATAAATTTTTCTTTCATGACATTTACCCGTTTTTTATTTCTGTGTAAAATTATCAAATCAGCCAGAATCAATTGTCATATATGTGTAAATCATTTGTCAAAAGATTGTCAGTTTTAATTTTTGACAATTCCGTGACAATTGAAATTTACAGAATTCATAATTTTATATCAGAATTAAAAGGGTTTGGATTAATTCCGGAAATAATGTTTTTAATCAAAATTTATTTTACGGAGATAAGGATATGAAAAACTTAATTACAATAGCGTTTCTTTTAACAATAATAAACGCAGCTGCATTTTCACAGAACTGCTGGTTCTGGCAGAATCCTCTGCCGCAGGGTAATTCGCTGGAATCTGTACAGTTTTCGGATAATAATACCGGCTGGGCAGCGGGAGATGCAGGAACAGTCCTGAAGACAACTAACGCCGGCGAAAACTGGATTACACTGAAAACAGGGACAGATCAATATTTGAATTCAGTTTTTTTTATTGACAATTACACAGGCTGGACATCCGGGGGAGGTAACTATTATTCCGGTCCGGGAATTATTCTCAAAACAACAAACGGCGGCGAATCCTGGATAAGCCTGACAGCCGGAACAGAATTTCCTTTGTTTACGGTATTTTTTACAGATTACAACACAGGCTGGACAGCGGGAAGTACGGGTACTATGCTGAAAACTGAAGACGGCGGAAAGACCTGGATTAGCCAGGTAACAGGGACAACAAATCCTTTGCGTTCTGTTTTTTTCACAGATAACAATACAGGCTGGGCTGTGGGCGGAATAAATTTGAAAACAACCAACGGCGGAACGAACTGGATAAGTCAGTCTTATAATTACAGCTTATTTTCAGTTTATTTTACAGATAACAATACCGGCTGGGCTGCAGGTCAGGCAGGTGTTATTGTCAAAACAACAAACGGCGGAACAAACTGGACACCGCAGTCAAGCGGTACCGGTATGAATCTGAATACAGTTTATTTTACAGACGGCAACACAGGCTTTGCTGCAGGTGATTCATGTAAAATCCTTAAAACAACCAACGGCGGAATCAACTGGGCGGCTAAGTTCAACGGAACCAGCTATAACAGTTATCTGACTTCAGTTTATTTTTCCGATAATAATACAGGCATTGCTGCAGGAAACGGCGGATTGATTTTCAGAACAACAAACGGCGGTGAAAACTGGACAAGTCAAACCAAAGGAACAATCAACTGGCTGAATTCGGTACACTTTGCGGATATAAACACCGGCTGGGCAGTCG
>JAEUSI010000094.1 GCA_016788375.1 Ignavibacteria bacterium
GTTATTCCGGGAGAAATCCTGATTAACAAAGTTTATAATATTATTAAGCAGTCCGAAAGCCCTGAAGGCAATAACTGGATGAATACTCTGTTTATCATTACTTTTGATGAAGGAGGCGGGACATATGATCATGTTCAGCCGCCGAATGCTGTTGCGCCGTATGATCCTCTCCCTCCGTCCGAAATGAATTTTGATTTTAAAAGACTCGGTATCAGAGTACCGGCGGTTATTGTTTCTCCTTATATAAAAAAAGGAACAGTAATTAATCAGAGTCTTACACATACTTCCGTAATTAAAACCATGTCAAATAAATGGGGTATCGGAAACCTTACGAACAGAGACCTGAATTCTCCTGACCTGAGCAGTATTTTTAATCTAACACAGATGCGCGGGCTTGATACTTATCCTGATATAACCCCGAGACAGGATAAGGTTCAGGGAGACAAGGAATTTTTTCTGAACAAGAACCTTAATGAATACCAGAGAGATATTATCGGACTTGCTTACGCACTTGCTTACGAAAACGGAAAACTTCCGGATAATATCAGAACTGTAAAAGAAGGAACCTCTCTTCTGCTTGAACTGCTTGAAATCCTTAAAGTATCTTACTTATGCACATAAATTTCACAAAGTTTTTTTATACAGCCGTTTTTATATTACTGATTTCCGGAGATTCATTTTCTCAGAGATTAAAATGGGAAGATTTATTTGAGCCGGAAGATATTATTTCAAACGGCTGGCAGATAATAAACAATGACAGCAGCGCCGGGTCAGTTTTATTTTACACTGCTTTCGAGTTTTTCAATTTATCTCAGCTGAATTCTTTCAGAGGCAACTATTTTCTAAAATTCAATTTCGAAAATGCAAACCTGAATAATCTTGCAGACGACTGGATTATATCTCCGAAAATTTACGGTATCCGGGAGAATGATACTATTTCATTCTGGTGCGGAGCGATTGACTTGAATTATAAGGATTCACTGAAAATCTATATTTCGGAAACTGATAATAATCTGAACAGTTTTGAATTGATCGATCACTTCAGGGTTGACGGTCCGGCCGGAAGCTGGCATAAAAAATCCTATGACCTTTCCGCTTATAAAGGGAAAAATATTTATTTTGCCGTAAACTATTATCTTGTCAATGCGGGACCTCTCGGCAGTTCTTCGGATAATGTGTGGATAGATTATTTTACTCTCAGAGGAAAAGGATACGGCGGTGCGGATGTTACTGAATATATGCTTCATCAGAATTTTCCGAATCCGTTTAATCCTGCAACGGATATTTCATTTTCACTTCCTTTTAACTCGGATGTTAACGTTACTGTCTATGACGTCTCCGGAAAGGAAGTATCTTCTTTCATAAACGGTTTTTTCGAAAAAGGAAATTACTCTTTTACTTTCAACGGTTCGGATTTAGCAAGCGGGGTTTATTTTTACAGGCTCACAGCTTCAGGTCCGGACGGTGTGTTTTCAGATGTAAAAAAAATGCAGCTTATAAAATAACAGCTGCATTCTGAAATGATTTTGCAGTTAATTTTTTACTTTTTATTTTGAATTAAATAAACCCGGCCCACTCATGAAATCAAATTCAATTTCTCTACTTCCGTTTTAAATGCAGCAAGGATTAATTTTGTTTTATGACAAATGTCATATAACTTTTAAAATTAGTTTAGCTAAATTTGAACAATTCTATTTACCTGCAGAATTTATCTTAACGGCAAGCATAATTCCGATCCCAACTAAAGATTTGAAATTCTGTTTACAGTAAATTTTTTTGTAAACTTAAATCCACCACAATGAAACCATTATACATTTTAATTTTTGTAATGTTACCTGCATTATTATATTCTCAGGCATCTGTAAACTGGCTGCAGGACACAAGAGGAGTATCGGTTGCAGTTGATAATTCAAACAATGTTTACACAGTCGATTATGATTACAATCCTGCCGGAGATATTTATCTAACTAAGAGGGATCTAAACGGAAACTTTAACTGGGTGCGCTCTTTTGACCAGACTGAAAACTCCAAATGGGAAAAGGCGACTTGGGTTACAACTGACAATTCCGGAAACATTATAGTAACTGGAGATCTTATGTCTGGATATTCAAACCCTGTAAATGCAGCAGGTATTATAATGAAATTTGATCCGTCAGGAAATCTTCTCTGGAGAAATGTTTTTGAAAATTCATTCGACGGTTCTTATACGAAGAAGTGCATAGTTGACATTGACAATAACATCTATGTTCTGGGAGCTGGACCCAGCGTATCATTCGGGTTTACAACAAAGGTTACAAAATTTTCTTCCGCTGGTTCAGTTGTATGGACTTACTATAATGATTCGGGAATAGGAGTTCCTGTAAATTTTAAATTCACACCTGACAATAAAATTGTGATAGCTTCCAGATCCGTATTCGGCAGTATTAACGGATATGCCAGGCTCGATCTTAATGGAAATCCTTTATGGAGTGTTTCCGGAATTGCAAGTTTAACCGCAGGAGACGCTGCAGGTGATTCCGGCGGTAACAGCTATTTAGTTTTTGCCGATAATAATTCAAACGACGGTACAGTTGTAAGAAAAGTAAACCCGTCAGGAAACACTATATGGGAAAATGTTTTTTCATTCGCAGGACTTAGAGTTGAAGTCGGTAATGATAATCTTCCTGTGGTTTCAGGATACCCTAACCGCGGTACTTTCGGTTCTTCTTTTGTTAAACTGAACAGCAACGGCGGTATAGTATGGCAAAATCCTGACGCAGACAGTACTTTTGCACTGCTGCTTCATGCTCAGATGAAAATTGATCAGTATAACAATATCTATCTTGCTGCCGGAACTCTGACTCAGATGGCTGTCTGTAAAGTTAACAGTAACGGTACTTCGGGCTGGACTGTAACTATGCCCGGAAGTTACGCCAACGGTATCGATATAAGTAATGATAACAATGTTTATGTAGTGGGAGGATATACTGCAAAAATTACGCAGACTTTCTCAGGAATAAACAGCGGATACAATACAGTCCCTGCAGGCTTTGAATTACATCAGAATTTTCCGAATCCGTTTAATCCTTCTACGCATATTACATTTTCACTCCCTTTTAACTCGGAAGTTGCCGTTACTGTCTGTGACATCTCAGGAAAGGAAGTATCTTCTTTCATAAACGGATTTTTCGAAAAAGGAAATTACTCTTTTACTTTCAACGGTTCGGATTTGGCAAGCGGGGTTTATTTTTACAGGCTCGCAGCTTCGGGTCCGGACGGATCGTTTTCTGATGTAAAAAAAATGAATTTGCTTAAATAGTTATTCCGGTTTTATAAGGAATGTTTTGTCTCTCCGGTTTGCTGTATTGTGTGTGTAATTATATAGAAGGAAGAGTCGTTTAATCATGCTTATTTTTTATGTACAGCAGCTGTTTCCGGACTGTACAGGCGGGCATTTCACCGAGCCGTAACTGCAGTAAACACAGCAGTCACCTTCCTTCGGTTTAAGAAGCTTTCCGCAGTTTCCACACTTATAAAAATAAACACATGCATCTTCAGGCATTAATCCGGATTTTTTATATCCGCATTCCGGACATGTAATTTCGGAAATTAATATTATAGTATGATTGGAAGTTTTCATTTCCCTCCTTTTTTCAGCATTTATTTGATTGAAACAAATTTAATTAATGTTCCCGCCTGAATTTTAAACTGTAATTTTTTAATTTCAGTAATTTTAATGAACAGCAGTTACGCTTACTCTTTCGATTCCGATCAGATGCAATTCTATATTTCTGTCACTTGCTTTGCTTTCGTATTCGCTAATAATTTCCAGTATATCATAGTCTATGAAATTGCATAAACTGCCGTCAATCGTCAAAACACTGTTTTCCGGAACTTCATCCAGAGCTTTTCTAAGATTAACTTTATTCAGGAATGTTACATTGCTGTTCAGCTTAATGTATTCTGTTTCAATACCGTTAATTACAGTGCTGGTGATTTTGTAATCAGCCTTGAAATTATTCTGCACAATAAAGTATATGGACAGGAGCAATCCTATGCTGACTCCGATTAACAGATCTGTTGAAAGAATAACTATTATTGTTATGATGAACGGAAGAAACTGCTTCCAGCCAAGACTCCACATATTGCGGTAAAGCTTTGGTTTCGTCAGATTGTATCCTGTCACCATCAGAATTGCAGAAAGCGATGCGTAAGGAATTTTATTCAGCATAAATGGAACGAGCACAACAGCAAGCAGCAGTAACAGCCCGTGCGTGAATGCCGACAATTTCGTTCTTCCTCCTGCATCCACATTAGCCGCGCCTCTCACTACTACGGCAGTGATCGGAATTGCTCCGAGAATTCCGCATGTAATATTGCCGATTCCCTGTGCAACGAGTTCACGGTTGACAGGAGTAATTCTGTTATGCCTGTCCAGCTTATCAACAGCTTCTATACATAGCAGCGTTTCAAGTGTTGCCAGAAGTCCGATAATAATTCCGCTTTTCCATATTTCACTGTCTGAAAAAAACTTTGCAAAATCCGGGAAGATAATGCCTGCAAAAATATTGTCCGGTATATTTACAAGCTGCGATTGTTTCAGTGTTAATTCAGATCCAGTATTTGAAAATATAATATTAATAATAATCCCGGCAGCAACAACAATTAACGGTATCGGTATTATGTCATATTTCCTTGCAAAAGGCTGATAAAGAATTATTAGAATAAATAAAGAAACAACAGTTATGATTATCACTCCCTTTGTCAGGTGTTCGTTGAAATTTTCAATGCTTCCGAGAAAATTTTCCGGCGAGAAAAGTTTAAGCACTCCGCTTGTCCAGAAGTCCGGCTGATCATAACCAAGCGCAAGCGGTATCTGTTTTAATATAAGTATTATTCCGATAGCAGCCAGCATTCCTTTAATCACAGATGACGGGAAATAGTTTGCAATTCCGCCGAGCTTCATAATTCCGAGCAGAAGCTGAAACAATCCGGCGATTATCACCGCAAGAAGAAATAATCTGTAATCTCCGAGCGAAATTATTGTTGCTGCCGTAATGGTTGTCAGTCCCGCAGCCGGACCTGAAACCGCAAGCTGTGAACCGCTTATCAGAGCTGTAAGCAATCCTCCGATTATTCCCGATAACAATCCTGCATAAAGCGGTGCACCTGAAGCCATAGCTATTCCGAGACAAAGAGGAAGCGCTACGAGAAATACTGAAAGTCCTGCAGGCAGGTCATGCCTGAACCAGATTATCCTGTAATATTTTATAGTTCGTTTCAATTAATATACTCTGTTCCTGTAATTGTATTTATTTTCACTTATCCCTTTCTCAGAGTTCTGATATGAGAATTGTAATTTCAGCATGATATTTATTGTTCTGATTTTTCCAGCAATTAAAATTTTATTTTCATTAAGCTTATAATAATTCTGCCGGTCAGTAATAGCCTGCTTCAGATTGTCAGACTTCAGGCAATTTCATTTATGAATTTATTTTCCGGTTATTTCATCGGGAATCCATCCTTCGTCACCTGTTCTGAGATTCTTTGACCATGCCCAGCCGTTTAATGATTTTATTTTTTCTATATAATCACCTTCCTCTGCATTTAACTCTTTTGCAGTAAAATACTCTTTAACTATACCGGATTTTTTATCTGCTGATATTTCCAGTATCTGAACGGGTATCCATCCGCTGTTAGTCTTACTCTCAGCCCAAATCCATCCCTTCCACTTTTCCTCTTTCTCCTCTTCCACGAGATTCACTGTGTCACCGGTATTCAATTCTAACGGATTTGTGTATTGTGAAATATAGGATTTAATTATTCTGAATTTATTCATTTTTTCTGAAAATATACTGCCCGGAATAATTCTTTGTAAATTTTAGATAATCTTAACTGTTTAATACATTTTCTATTGAATTAACAATAAACAAAGCTCTGTCTTTCGCAGATGCAAAAGGAACATCTGTAACTGCATACCCGAGGTCATTGTAAATATTCCTTACGCTGATCCCGAACTTAAAAGCATCATCAAAATTCATTTTCCTTTCTTCATCATTTGAATATATTTCTTCAAGACCGTTAAACATAAACACATTCTTATTGTATCTGTATAATTCGGCAGCTTCCCTGCTTTCCCCCGGATCTGTATTCAGTAAATATGAATATGCGGTAATATCTGCAATTCCTCTGTCAAAAATTATCACACGGTCATTATCCGAGCTGCTTTTATACTGATGTATCATTCTTGAAAGCATCAGTTTATTAAACAGTTCAGGATTTTTTTCCGGGACGCCGTCACCGCCTTTACTTCTCTGCTCTTTTAAAATCACTCTTGCAGGTTCTTCAATGCATACGTAGTCCAACTCTTTTAAAATGTTAAGCACTGTTGACTTCCCTGCTCCCATTGCTCCCGTTAAAATAAAGCAGTTATTTTTAATCAAAGCCTTTCAGATTATTTTCAGCCGAATACAATTCAGATACTAATTTATTTTTCAGACACTCATATTAAAATCAATCCGGTTTAATTTTGAGACCGGTGATAAGTTTCTTTAATGTACTGTTTAATATTTGTAATTTAATCACTTAAGAATGTAATAAAAATTTAAATGAACATCCCTTCGGGAAACGTAACATTTCTTTTCACTGACATTGAAGGCAGTACGATACTGTCTCAGCAGTATCCGAAAACAATTCAGTCTGCTCTGGAAATTCATCATTCAATTGTAAAGAATGCAATTGAATCCAATAACGGTTTTATCTTTGAAACAGTCGGCGATGCCTTTTGCTCAGCTTTTCAGGATCCTGAAGATGCTGTCATTGCCGCTGCAGATGCAATGTTAAGTCTCTCGGCAGAAAAATGGAAAGACGCTGTTATAAAAATCAGAGCAGGTATTCATTCCGGAATTGCCGAATGGAGCGGCAAAAGTTACATGGGCTATATTACTCTTGCAAGGTCTGCAAGAGTCATGTCTGCAGCTTACGGAGGACAGATCATCATGTCCGTGAATACATATAATCTGATTAAAGATAAATTTGACAAAGCCCGGAAAAGAAAAATTACTTACCGTGATCTCGGTGAAAGAAGACTTAAGGATGTTATTCAGCCTCTCAGATTATTTCAGATTGCCGGACCCGGTCTGAAAGAAGATTTTCCCCCGCTTAAAACACTTGATGCAAGACCTAATAATCTTCCGGTACAGCTTACAAGTTTTATCGGAAGGCAGAATGAAATACAGAATATAAAGAATCTGCTGGCTTCATCCAGACAGATTACGCTGATAGGAACGGGGGGAACGGGTAAAACAAGATTATCGCTTCAGGTCGGGGCTGAAGTCATAGATGAATATGAAAACGGAGTATGGATAACTGAATTTGCTCCTTTGACCGAAGCGGGACTTATTCCTGTTACTATTGCTAAAGCGCTGAACATAAAAGAACAGCAGGGGCAGAATACTGAAATCACCTTATTGAATTATCTCCGGGAAAAAGAATTAATTCTGATACTTGATAACTGTGAGCATGTTATTAACACCTGTGCAGAAATTACAGAAAAGCTTTTAAAGAATTGTCCGAGACTTAAAATTATCGCAACCAGCAGGGAAGCTCTCAGAACCGAAGGAGAAGTTTCCGTAAAAGTATCATCTCTCACGCATCCGGAACCGGCGCAGATTAATTCGCCTCTTGAACTTTCACAGTATGAAGCAGTCAGATTATTCATAGAAAGAGCGCTCTCTGTCAGTTCAGGTTTCAGAGTTACAAATGAAAATGCGCCTGCGCTCGCTCAGATTTGTTTTCAGCTTGACGGGATACCGCTTGCGATTGAACTTGCAGCTGCAAGAATTAAGGTTTTATCTGTTGAAAAAATATGTGACAAGCTTAATGACAGATTCAGGCTTCTGACCGGCGGCAGAAGAACTGCTCTCCCGCGTCAGCAGACACTTAAGGCAATGATAGACTGGAGCTATGATCTGCTTACGGAAAAAGAGAAACGGTTATTCAGCCGGCTTTCTGTTTTTTCCGGAGGATGGACTCTGGAAGTTGCGGAAGAAATCTGTTCTGATGATGATATTGATATTTATGAATTAATGGACATTCATTCAAATCTCGTTGATAAGTCTCTCATAAGCAGTACAGAGATAAACGGAACTTTCAGATTTTATCTTTTAGAATCGTTAAAGCAGTATGCAAAAGAAAAACTTGACACGGGAGATGATGTTCATCGCAAGCATTTCCGTTTTTTCAAAAATATTGCGGATCACGGGAAGTTAAAATCTAAGTCAATGACAGTAACCGGCTGGATAAAACTTATGGACAGCGAATTTGACAATATCAGAGCAGCTTTAAAGTGGGCTTCAGAAAATGAGATTGATAATGCTTTCGACTTTGCAAATGACCTGACCGAATTCTGGAATGTAAAAGGATATTTTAAGGAAGGCTTGCAGTCCTGTGAAAAACTTCTTTCTTCGGGTATAAATGCAGGAGAACTTCAGAAAGCCAAAATTTTATACAGCGCGGGTATGATGGAAGCCAATTCGGGAAATTTTACTGCAGCTGAAGATTATGCCGTAAAAGGTCTTGAAATTTCCCGCCGTAACGGATTCCGGTTTGAGACTGCAAACTGTCTTAACTTGCACGGTATTTCAGTAAATTTAAATATGGACAGAATTGAAGAAGCAAAAAAATATTTTAAGGAAGCATACGATATTTTCTGTGAGTGTGGATGTAAAAAGGAAAAAGCGGTTGCTCTGTATAATATGTCTTTTGTCCTGATGAATACAGGAGAAAGTGAAAAAGGAATGAACAATAAACTTGAAGCGCTAAAGATTTATAAGGAACTTGATGAAACCCATCAGATCGCCACTATCCTTGCTAATCTCGGCGTTATTGAATACAGAAAAAAAAATTATGAAACTGCCCGCAGTTATACTGAAGAAAGTCTTTCTATTTCATATCAGATCGGAGATAGTTTTATGATTTCTGTTAACCTTATAAATCTAGGATGCATATATACCGGATTAAAAGAATATGATAAAGCTCTCGGATTTTTTGAAGAATCTCTCTCCATTTCCGCTGAGAACGGTTACAAGAGCAACTACTTCCCGACATTAATGTATGTAGGTGTATTGTATGCAGACAAAGGTGATCATGAAAAAGCTGTCGTTTATTTTAAAGATTCTGTAATAAAATCTCAGGAAACCGGAATAGATTATTTTCTGGCAATAACAATGTTTGACATGGGAAAATCGCTTTTTCAGCTTAAAAGATATGAGTTATCACTTAAATGTTTTCTTGCGGTTAAGAGTATAACCGAATCAAGACCAAATCCTATCAGTAAAGAAAGTATTGATGAAACTGACAAGTATATTGATGAACTGAAAAATTTTACAGGAACTGATAATTATGAAATATTCCTTACTAATATCCGGGAATTAAGCAAAGATGAATTTATAAAATATGTTCTGTCTTTTGAATAATCTTTTTAATTTGTAAGAGTATATGATGAAAATAAGTTTTTGTATTCTCATTGTTTAATTCAAGCAGAAAAAGATGTTTCATCCGTCTTCCCTCATTTGTTTGTAAACTAAAAAATGCATTTTACTTAAGAAAGTATTGACGTAATTTTACAAAAAAGCTGATAATATGAAAAAGCTTTTACAGTTAGTTACACTTTCTTTTATACTCACTTTCAGTTCTAATATTTACTCTCAGGTTTCTTACAATAATTTTGTTGCATCTGTCATGAATCAGGTTAACGCCGATTCATTATACAGATTCGAAAGACAGCTTACCGGTGACACAGCCTGCACTGTCGGGGGCTCTTCGTATACTATAGCAACAAGGCACTATCTAACTCAGGGCAATATCAAAGCTGCTCAGTATATTCTCGAAAAATTTCAGAGCTTCGGTTATAATTCCTGGTATCAGAATATAAACTCCTCTATTACCAACGTTCTTGCAAAAAGAACCGGAAATAAATATCCGAATCAGTATGTGGTAATCTGCGCTCATTATGATGATATGCCTTCAGGTTCGACAGCTCCCGGTGCAGATGACAATGCGTCCGGAACTGCTTCGGTGATTGAAGCTGCGCGTGTTATGTCGGGAATTAATCTTCCTTATTCCGTTTTATTTGCAGCATGGGATGAAGAAGAACGAGGTCTGTACGGAAGCGAAGCATATGCCGATACTGCATATTTTCACGGCGATTCCATTATCGGTGTTCTGAATTTTGATATGATCGCTTACGACGGCAACAATGACGGAGCTCTTGACATAAATACAAACACTGCTTCAATGTCTCTGGCATCGGAATTTAAGCAGGTCGTAAATCTGTATCAGCCGTCTCTTGTTCCGCAGATTACAACTTCTCTCAGCGGAGGAAGCGATCATCAGTCGTTTCAGCAGAGAGGTTTCAAGGCAATTCTTTCCATTGAAGACAACAGTGATTTTACTCCGTATTATCATACTGTTAGCGACGGTTATTCTACTCTTAACAAGCCGTATTTTTTTAAAATGGCTAAAGCCGGAGTCGCAGGTCTTGTAACTCTTGCCGGAGATTTCAAAATTACGATTATTCACGATCCAGTCGTTTCGGGTCCTGACACGGGTCCCAGAACGGCTGCTGCTGTTATCAAGTCATCATACAGAATAGCATCGGGAATAAATCAGCCGAGACTTTATTACAAGGTAAATGAAGGATCATTTAACTTTGTTAATCCGTCTTATTCCAATCTTGATACGTTTAAGTTTACCTTGCCGGGTCAGAGCATTAATACTTCGGTGAAGTATTATATTGCAGTTCAGGATTCTGCGGGATCGCTTGTATCAACACTGCCTGCGGGAGGATCCGGGGTAAATCCTCCGGGAAGCGTTCCTCCTCCGGAAATGTTCGCTTATCAGGTTGCAAACATTTACATTGCAACTGTGGGCACCGGAAATGTCTCTTCTGATTTTCCGTTTGCAACATACTACATGGATGCAAGAACACAGTATCTGTATCTTGCGCCTGAACTGAACACAGGTGTGTCAGATGTTATACAGATAGGATTTGATGTTATTGCTGCTGATCCGGGACCGATGAATAATTTCAGCGTTAAGCTTCAGAATACTTCGCTGACTTCATTGTCCGGATATGTAACAAGCGGCTGGACAACTTGTTACAGCCCTGCTACATATACAGTTCCGGGAACAGGGTGGCAGACTATTGCATTAACTCAGCCGTTTCATTATACAGGCGGAAATCTTTTAGTAGAGATTTGCTATGATAATGCCGCTTACACTGAATTCACAAAGGTAAAATCAACTTCTGCTGCCGGTATGTACTGGGGCAGATACGGAGATCTTTCAGGTTCATCAGGATGCAACACTACATCCTGGAGCTCTTCTGCATCTCCTCAGGGAAGAGCAAATACAAGACTTGCTTTCAGCACGGTTACTTCCGCTGCTGAAATAAGCAGCGGTTTAATTCAGTCCTTTGATTTAAAACAGAATTATCCGAATCCGTTTAATCCTGTTACAAGAATAAGGTATTCTGTTCCGAAGACTGAATTTGTATCTGTCAAGATTTATGACATTTTAGGTAAACTGACGGCAACTGTTGCCGACGGTAAGACAGAAGCCGGAGATTATATTTATGACTTTGACGGCTCTTCTGTTTCAAGCGGTACATATATTTGCAGAATGAATGCAGGTTCATTCAAAAAAGAAATACTTATGATTTTGGTCAAGTAATATCCGCTTCTGATTCAGAGTAAGTCAGAAGCACTGAAAGTGTAAAATATAAGGTTTCAAAATTTTATTGCTTCAGGCAGCTGAGTCTGCAGCAGGATGGTGAGGTATATTTATCATTTTCACTTTCCGGTTCTACTGAGACTGTGTGAAAACAAAATTATGGTAAATTCCTCTAAAACTCAAAAGCTCAAAGATTCTATTTTTGAAGGTTTTAACTTTGAGTCTTAGAGTCTTTGAGGTTTATCCTTTGTTTACACACTCGTTCCGCTGATAATAAAAGTTATTATATTATATTGTATTCTTTTAGGATATAACTGAGTTTTTACCTCTGTGTCTCAAAAAATATTTTTTGCACCCGGACATTACGCTAATATCAGTATGCTGATAAAGCGGCTGGTGAAGTTTATTTTGTTTAATCAGGCAGGTAAAGTATTACAGATCCGCTTTTAAATACTGCATTATCAAGATGAACCATTTTCTGTCTATCTGAAGTGATTAAGTGAACATGAATACATGAGTCGTGATGTGTAAAGATTCATTTGTGCTCTGTAGAGAAAAACCCTATAATTTCCGATTCTACATTATAAATGGTATAACTTTTCTGATTTTTATGTGCATCTTCAGGTGAACTGACTTTTGATCCTGCAGGAAGATTAACAATGTGTATATCAGCAGTTTCAACAATTCCTTTAAGTTTAAAGACAATCGTCAGTGTATATTTTTTTAGAACAATGTAAATTAATATCTTTTTTAACAGTACTGCTCCATTTCTCCTTATTTCCTAATTTAAATTTAA
>JAEUSI010000095.1 GCA_016788375.1 Ignavibacteria bacterium
GCAGGATTATAACATTTCTGTCACCGATGCTTCCCTGCTTATGCCAGAGAAATTCAGTATCGACATTCAGGATTTTCCTGAAAACATGATACGCGTCGTGATCACAATTTGAACCGGGAAAAACAACTATTCCCGCTTTTGCTGCAGCCATTTAATTTTCCTCTTTTATTTCAGTAATTATAATACTGTAATCTTCCATAACAGGATTTGCAAGAAGTTTTTCGCATGCTTTCCTTGAAATCTCTCCGGCTTCTTCCGCTGATTTTGCGTCAATTAAAAGTTCTATATATTTGCCTATTCTTGTGTCTTTAATTCCGCTGAATCCGAGCGACTGCAGCGAATGCTCAACTGCTTTTCCCTGAGGATCGAGAATTGTCTTTCTGATTGAAATGTTTATTTTTGATTTATACAATTTTCTGTGTTTCTTTTATTTTATTAATAAGGGTTTCTTTATTTGTCAATCTTCTTTTTTAAGCTGTCAAGATTTTTTTTGCTGATTCTGTTTGATTTCATCAGAGAATCGCTTTCTGACTTTTTAGCGGTATCGCCGGTACTTAATTCAGAAGGAACAGATGTTTCCGGTCCGCCTGTTCTATCGGGACTTTCAATGTTGATTTTATCTTTTCCGGCATCTTCTTTTTTATACAGTCCCGTTTTCTCCTGAGGCGCAGCTTTCATTTCACCTCCGTCTGCATCTTCATCCCTGCCTTCCATTACTGCGCCGTCAATAATTTCCGGCTTCTCCTGTATTACCTGCTGTGATTCCGTTCTGCCCGTATTAATTTTAATCTGACTTTCGTTATTCTGCGATGATGTTCCCCGGTTCTTGTTTTTTAAATTCTCCGGTTCTTCTACTGCTCCGGGTACACTGATCTGATTGTTTTCCTTTGCATCAGGAGGAGGCATATCATTCTGTCCGGGATTTATCCTGTCAATGTTTTTTTCTCCTTCAATTTTTACCGGATCTTTATCATTTCTTATCTCATTTTTATTGAAATTGAAAATATAAAAAACAAAGACTGCTGCCACCGCAATTCCGGCAGCGGGAACAAGCCAGGGATTTTTCATCATTCCGAAAATTCTGTCAAGAAAGCTTTCCCTTTCCGCATTACTTTTTACGACAGCATTTTGACCGGATTCAAAGTCGGCAATTTTCATCTCAAGCCTCTGCATAAAATCTTCCCCTGCCTTGACTTTAGGCAGACTCCTGAGTAAATCCGAAATTTCATTATTTTTTTCTTCGTCGTTCAATCGGCAATATTAAATTTTAGTCAGTATCTGATTTTCTTTTGTTTATGAATGTTTTCAAGTGTTATTTTTAAAGATTCCCTTGCCCTGTTAAGCCTTGATCTTACTGTTCCGAGCGGAACTTTCAGAATCTTTGCTATTTCCGCATAATCAAGTTCCTGTACATCCCTTAAAAGAATAACTTCCCTGTGTTTTTTTATAAGCGAATCAATGGCTCTCTGAATATAAAAAGCTTCGTTTCCGGAATTTGCCTCTTCATCAGGCAGAATGTCTTCGGATTTCAGCTGATAATCACCATGACCTTCGTCATAATAATCGTTAATAGAAAAAGTTTTAAGTTTTTTCTCTTTCCTGTAATTCGATTTTGCTTCATTTAAAGCGATAGTATACAGCCATGTGGAAAATTTTGCGATTTCAGAATATCTGTGCTTGTTTTTGTACAGTTTGAGGAATGTATCCTGAGATAAATCTTCGGCTGATTCTTTGTTTCCCGTAAATCTGAATAAGAAATTTACAATTCTGTCTTTATATCTCATGACTATTTCCTTAAATGCATCATTGTCATCATTCTGAAACCTGCTTATCAGTTCTTCATCCGGTATGTTCTTATACTCAGTATTGTTTTTTTCCGGCATCGGATCTTTTTATTTAACTGTTAACATCTGATTTTGTTCCAATTAAAATCATAATGAACATATATTGTTTATGAGAGATGTAATCACTGTTCTTTTGCTGCCTGAAGAAGTTTTCAGAGACTTGTCGGCGGAATAAATATAACCGAATGCATTTCTGATTTTTTCCTGACCGACTGAACTGCCGAATTTTCTGTAATGCGGAAGAAGCTCTTCCTGACCGGGAAGCCATAGTTTAAGCTCCCTTTTCAGATTAAATCCCTGAAGCCTGCTGACTGCCGGATCCGAAAGTTTATTTATAATTATAAATGCTGCATTAAGAAGAAAAACCAGAAACACTTCGACATCTTTTTTTAATGAAATTTTATCATAAATCATCAGGGCTTTTCCGTTTTCCCTGTTTACTACAGCGCGGATAAAATCGGTTTCCTTAAAATCCTTCGCTATCCCGTTGCAAAGATTTACATCTTCGATTTTTACTTCTTTTGAATTATAACAATATGTCTTTAATTTTTCTATTTCGGTAAGAATTTCATCGAATGAGTAATTCGAATACTGAAGAAACTGATTTATTACGGGCTCTTCAATTTTATAATCTTCAAATTTTTCTTTTATCCATGACACCATTTCATCATGAGAAAAATCACTTATTTCATAAACGGTTACATTCTTTTCAACTGCAGATTTGTATTCAGCCGATTTTTCGTTTTCGGCTTTGGAATCATAAAAAAATAATTTACCCGGACTGAATTCTTCGTCGGTTGAAACCATTATCAGGCATGTATCCGGATTGGAATTCTTAAAATATTCGATCAGCGCCAGTTTTTCGTCTTTTAAAAGCTTTTTTATATTTTTCAGCACGACAACTTTCTTATCCGAAAAAAGCCCTGTATTGCTGCATTCATTAAGAATGCCGTATATCGCCTTGTCATCTCCCGAAAAAGAAACGAGATTATATGCCGGATCGAAATTTTTTCCGACAAAATTTCCGCAGATGATTTTTACGATATCATCGAGCAGTATTTTTTCCCTTAAAGACAGAAGGATTAAATTCGGAACTGTATCTTTTTTGAATTTACCGATTAAACTCTTGTATGAAACCGGATATTTCTGAACTGATTTTGACAAACCGGACGGAATTAATTGAGATAAAATACTTAATCTAATTCAATTATTGAATATTAAAAAGTCCGGAGTAAAACAAAAAACCTCCGTGTAATTCAGAATACACGAAGGTTTTTTATATCTCAGTTTTATCAAATACTAATCTGCAGCCGTAAGCTGTTTCTTTATCCAGTCAGTAGTTACCGACTTTGGTCTGATAATCGCCGCATTCATAGCGCGTGAAATAATCAGCTGTGCCGAATAACCCATTACTCTCGAAATTCCGAACAGTACAGTATAGAAATCATATTCCTTTATTCCGTAATGATAAAGAAGCGATCCGCTTGCCGCATCTACATTAGGCCACGGATCTTTTGCCTTACCCTGGGCAACGAGAAGATCCGGAACAATTTCAAAGAGCTGTTTGACAATTTTATATGTTTCATCTTCAGGCATATTCTTCAGTCCGAATTCAAGAAATGCCGTAAATCTCGGATCGGTAATTCTCAGAACCGGATGACCGTATCCGGAAACTACTCTTCCTGTATCAAGAAGATTCTTGCAATATGCTTTCACTTCTTCGTCTGTCGGCGAATGTCCGATTTCATTTCTCATTTTCACGATAAACTTCAGGCATTCCTGATTTGCAAGTCCGTGAAGCGGTCCTGCAAGAGCATTGAGCGCTCCGCTGATGGAATAATAACCGTCAGAAAGTGTTGATGAAATAACAAGATTGGTAAACGCGCTTGCATTTCCTCCTTCATGATCAATGTGAAGAACCATGTAGAGTCTCATCAGATTTGCAAAAGTGCCGCTTTTATCTTCGACACCGAGCATATTCGCGAAGTTTGCAGCCCAGTCAAGTTTACTGTCAGGCGGAATCATATCGCCTTTACCGAATTTTTTTCTGTAAATAAATGCGGCAATCTGAGGAACTCTTGCAATTATATTCATGCAGTCCTCAAACATTGCTTCCCATAATGCTTCCTTGCCTGTGCCTTTGTCATAAAGCTTTCTGAATTCAGATTCCTTTTCCATGCAAAGTATTGCTGAACTGAACATTACCATCGGATGTGAATCGGCGGGCATTGCGTTAAGCACGTCCCATACATAGGACGGAACTTCATTTCTTTTATGCAGATCTGTCTGAAGATCTTTAAGAGCTTTTTCATCCGGAAGCTCTCCTGTAAGAAGAAGAAAAAATACTTCTTCGGGAAGTTTATCAGTAAGTTCGAGAATAGGAATACCTCTTATAATAAGACCTGTATCGAGTCCTACCGAAGAAGTATCGCAGATTAATCCTTTAATTCCTCTCATTCCTCCGTAAAGCTGGTCAATAGTAACCTGATCAATTATTTTCTTACCCTGATTTTTTACAATTGATTTCGCTTCTTCTCTTAAGCCGGGGATTTGTGAGGAAAGTTTTTCTTTAAGTAGTTTAGACATTGTATAAGATTTTTTAAATTACATTTTAGATTTCTGATGCAATATAAATCATTTCGTTTTAAGTAAAAAGTTATGAATAACTACTTATTTCAGATAATTTAAGAAAATCTTGCATTGTTTTTCCGGACAAGAATATTATCTCAATGACACCTTAAATTCCGGCTGATTATGAAATTTTTTCTGAACATGATTTTCTGAATATTCAATTCCCGGAATTTTGGATACAATTTTTTTACATCTGACTTCTGAAATTATCAAATGCACTCCGAATCAAATTGAATTAAAAACATATTAATGGTAATTTGATTCGTAATAAAATCTAAATTTGACGCTATTATGGACAGAATAATTTATCACGGACATTCATTCATTGAAATTAAGCATAAAAATGATACAGTTTATATAGACCCGTTTATTGAAGGAAATCCGTTATGCGATATAAATCTTGCAGATTCTTCTTGTAATTACATTATTCTTACTCACGGTCACGGTGATCATTTCGGAGATACCGTCACACTTTCAAAAGGAAAAGACGTAAAAGTAATTGCAACGGCGGAACTTTCTTACTATCTTGATGCAAAAGGTGTGAAAACTCATGCGATGAATCTCGGCGGCGCTTATGATTTCCCGTTCGGAAGAGTAAAGCTTACTTTAGCGCATCATTCATCATCGACGCCCGACGGCACATATGCCGGCGATCCTGCAGGAATACTGATTACTTCCGGCAGCAAAACTGTATTTCATTCCGGTGACACTGCTTTGTTTTATGACATGAAATTAATAGGAGAAACCAGTAAAATTGATTATGCTTTTTTACCGATCGGAGATAATTTCACAATGGGAGTTGATGATGCCGTTAAAGCCGCGGAATATCTGAAAGCTGATACTATTGTTCCGGTGCATTACAATACATTTGATGTTATCAGGGCAGATGCGCATGATTTCAGAAGAAAAATCGAATCAATCGGGAAAAAGTGTCTGGTAATGAATCCCGGAGATGAAATTAAATTGTAAGAAATACATTTTATTTTTCCTGTGATATCACACGGCTTTTTTGAAGGAATTAAATTCTGATAACACTGAAAACATCAACGAACATTTTTTTATTTGACTAAAATAATTTCAATATCAAATCAGAAAGGCGGTGTAGGAAAAACAACTACTGCCATCAATCTGTCGACATCCATTGCCCGTTACGGAAGGAAAGTCCTGCTCATAGATGCTGATCCTCAGGCAAATGCAACATCCGGAGTCGGGCTTGAAGCCATGACAGACGGACGTTCCACTTACGAACTGTTTATTTCCGGTACGGGAATTTCCGAATGCATTAAACAGACACAGGTTGATAATTTATTTGCCGTTACTTCAAACATAAATCTTGTTGCGGCTGAGATAGAATTAATAAATCTTTCTTCACGCGAAAGTATTTTAAAAAACAAGATAAGGGAATTTTTAAACCGGACGGAAGGTGAAAACGGAAGAAGTATGTTTGATTATATAATCATCGACTGTCCGCCTTCGCTCGGGCTGATTACGGTAAATGCGCTTACGGCGGCTGACTCTCTGCTAATCCCCGTACAGTGCGAATATTATGCTCTTGAAGGACTTTCACAGCTTCTGAATACAATTAAAAATGTAAAGAATGTTTTTAATCCTGATCTTAATATAGAAGGATACCTTCTTACTATGTTCGACTCAAGACTGAAATTATCAAATCAGATTGAAGCCGAACTGCGGAAATTTTTCGGTGACAAGGTATTTACAACAAAGATTTTCAGAAATGTTAAAATCGGAGAAGCACCGAGTTACGGTAAGCCAGTGATTATTTACGACCCGGCTTCTACAGGAGCAGTGAATTACATTGAACTTGGAAAGGAATTTCTCAAAAGAAACGGGATCGAAATTGAAACCGGAAACACGGACAAAACCGGCTCTGTATCAGGAAGTAACGGAATACAAAACGAAATCAATAACAGCCCGGGTCCGGAAAACGGAAGCAGTATAAACATTAACGGAATAAATAATGGATAATAAATCATCAGTTCTCGGAAAAGGACTGTCTGCAATCTTCTCCGAAAAAAATGTCGATGTAAGCAGCCTTTCGCGTTCTGAAGAAGGAAATAACCTTTCAAGAGAAATAGAGTTAAGCAGAATAAAAGTTAATCCGCTGCAGCCGAGAGATGATTTTGACGAGGAGAAACTTAAAGAGCTTGCGGAGTCAATCAGACTTAACGGAATTATACAGCCGGTTACCGTGAAGGAAAGCGGCGGAGATTATATGCTTATTTCCGGAGAAAGAAGAGTCAGGGCTTCAAAGCTTATCGGTTTAGAAAAAATTCCGGCATATGTTTATCAGAAACCCGCCGATACAAATGATTCTCTTCTGGAACTTGCGCTGATAGAAAATATTCAGCGGGAAGATTTAAACCCGATGGAGCTTTCGGATTCCTATCAGAGACTCGTAAACGAATACAATCTTACACAGGAGCAGATTGCAGAAAGAGTTTCCAAGCAGCGAAGCACTGTTGCGAATTTACTGCGCCTTCAGAAACTTCCGGTAGAGATTAAAATTTCACTTCGGAAAAATGAAATTACCGAAGCGCATGCAAGAAGACTGCTTGTAATTGACAATCCCGAAGATCAGCTGATTCTTTGGAAGAGAATCGTCACCGAAAATATTTCCGTGAAGAATCTAGAGGATATGACAAAATCCTCCGTGAAGAAACCCAGAAAGAAAAAAGTCAGGCTCGGTGAGATTTATGACCCGTATATTCAGAGCCTCGAAGATAAATTAAGGAATTTTTTCGGGACAAAAGTCACGATCAACAGGAAATCAAAATTTTCCGGAGAGATTGTGATTGAATTTTATTCAAGCGAGGATATTGAAAGAATATCCGATAAAATAGAATAGCATTTTAAATTCAAATTTATAAGAAATCATGAAAAAGATTTTACATTCTGACAAAGCGCCTGAACCGATCGGACCATACTCTCAGGCAATTGGCTTTGGCAGGCTCATTTTTACTTCCGGACAGATTGCGCTTGATACAAAAGGCGCAGTAGTTTCAACTGAAATAGTGGAACAAACCTGTCAGGTAATAAAAAATCTGAAACACATACTCGAAGAAAACGGCTCTTCACTGGAAAACGTAATCAAGACAACCGTATTTCTGAAGAACATGACTGATTTCAATTCTATGAATGAAGTTTATAACGAGTATTTCAAAACATCAATGCCTGCAAGAAGCACGGTTGAAGTTTCGGGTCTTCCGAAAAATGTCAGAGTTGAAATAGAAGCTATTGCCTTTAAAAACTGAAATCTCATGAAAAATTATATTTTCTATCCTCTGCATGAAAAATCCTGTCCGGGAAATGTTCATTTCAGCACCGGAATTTTAATCAGCTCGGATATAGAAACTGTCTGGGACAATGTATGCAAAGCCGAGAACATTAAAAAGTATTTTACTACAGATGCAAAGAATAATCTTGATAATGAAGGCGAAGTGTTATGGGCATGGGGTGAAGAAGCTGCGATTATCCGTGTGCTTGAAGTTACACCTTACGAAAAAATCGTTTTCGAATGGAATGCAATGAATGTTGATTATAAGACAAAAGCGGAATTTACATTTGAAGATGTAAAAGGAAAGATAAAAGTTAAGATAAAAGAAACCGGATGGGAAATGAATGAAGCCGGGGTTAAGAGCGCGTTTGCAAACTGCAGCGGATGGACGGAATTTCTTAATGCTCTGAAAGTATTCATCGAATATAAAATAACTCTCATTTCGAAATAAGTGCTTTAAAATAAAAAAGCCTGCAATTAACAGGCTTTAAAATTTTCAGTAAAAAGTCAGTTGTTACTTGCCGAGTTTGTTTACGTGTTTTGTAAGCTTTGACTTCTGATTGGCAGCTTTATTTATATGAATCACACCTTTTACCGCAGCTCTGTCGAGAATTGCAACGGTTTTTCTTAATTCTGTTTCTGCTGCTTCCTTATCTTTATTCGTGAGAACTCTCTTTACGGATCCCTTCAATAATGATTTAAAATTCTTATTTCTTTCTGTTCTTTTAACAGTTTGTCTTGCTCTTTTCTGCGCTGATTTATGTCTTAAAGGCATTTTGTGATGTTTCCTGTTTTGTGATATTTAAAATTCAAAAATATGAAAATCCGATTCCAAAATCAAAGCATTTGTTAATATTCCGCAGACTATTTATCTGAATACTTAAAATACTTCTTTATTTTAAGAAAATTCCGGATGTTAATTTTAAATCAGCAGTAAAATTTCATCAGATCTTCATAATTCCTGCTTAAACTTAATCCTCTTCTTTCCATAACAATCCCTGCTGTTTCTATCGCTTTCTGAAGTTCATATTTTACTGCTTTATTTTCTCCGCTTTTTGAAGTATCAAACCATGAAAATGAATCAATATTTTTATCCGGAAATCCGCCGCCGAAAATATTCGCAAAAATTCCAATAACAGAGCCTGTATTTAGCATTGTGTTTATTGATGTTTTGGAATGATCACCGATTATACTTCCCAGAAATCGCATTCCTGTTTCAGTATCACCGCCGGCGGTTTTTACCCTTATTCCGGAATAATTATTTTTCAGATCGCTTGTAACGGTATCCGCACCGAGGTTAACAAATGGACAAATATATGAATGTCCGGTAAATCCGTCATGCTGTTTATTTACATATGAATGAAAAACAGATTCGGCGATTTCTCCTGATACTTTTGAATATTCGCCGATTGAGCAAGGTCCGTAAATTCTTGTTCCCGCTTTGACAAGTGTATTCCTTCCTATAAATGCAGGTCCTTTGATGTATGTAAAAGGCTCGATTACGGAATTTTCATTTATTACAATAATGCCATCAGAAGCATCTAGAACCACGCCGGATTTCAGATTTGCGCTTTTTGAAACAAATATTCTCTTCCTGTTGATGAAATTTTCATTGTCCTTTAATTTCAGATAATTTTTATTCCCTGTTAAATAAAATTCAAGTTCTGAATTCAGACCTCCGTGAAGAATGTATTTCAGAATATCCCACGGATATGAAACTGTATATACTTCAGTTTCATTTTTTAGAGTCTTCTGTTTAAAATTATTATCCGAAAAAAAACTGACTGAAAATACATCGCCTGATTTGTTTTCTACAAAAGACTTCAGTGCATCGGATTTTTCCTTAGAGACAAAAGCAGCGACAATTTCATTTTTATATGTATAAACAGTGTTTTTTTCTTTGTCTGAAATCAGATATTTAAATGTTTTTTCGGACAGAACTGCATTTCCGTTAAGCATCAGATATTCATCTTTCTGTATTAAGTTGATTTTATTCCTGTGAATTTCGCTCAAATAAGCGGAAAGATAATTTCTGCAGTGAAGTATAAGTTCATATTTCTTCCCGAGAAGTTTTTCTGTTCTTTCCTTAACGCTGAACGCCCCGGTCCTAACATCATAAACTGCCCTCATCATGTTAAGCGGAAACATGTTTTTAAATCCGCTGTCTTCGAAAAGTAATACTTTCATGCCAGATAAAGTTTAAAGTAAATTAAAGCCGTTGTTGCAAAATAAAAAAGCCAATATTGAGAATACTGGCTTTAATACTGTAAATTCCGCTGAAAAATGATATTTATGATGTCTTTGCTGCTGCTTCTTCTGTAGATTTCTTAGACTTTGCATATCTTTTATTGAATTTCTCAACTCTTCCGGCTGTGTCGACAATCTTCTGTGTTCCGGTAAAAAACGGATGACATTGTGAGCAAATTTCAACTTTTATTTCAGGCAATGTAGATCTTGTGGTAAATAAAACCCCTTTATTCTCTCCGCAATTGCAGATTACATCACATTTGTAATATTTCGGGTGAAAACTCTTTTTCATTTTATGTTTCTGTTAAATTTTGTTGAATGCAAAATAACAATAATAGGGCTGAGTTTCAAGGAGAGAAATTTTTTTTAAACAATTCAGGGAATTTCATATAAAAAACCGCAGATTAATTTGTTGAAATACCGGCAGTACTTATTAGAATTCATGTTTTACTCTTTATTTATAATTTTATCCCTGCTTATTGATTCTGATTTCAGAAATACAACAATCTTATAAATCATCCTACCGGAATGTAAAACATTATCATATAAACTAAACTATATTTTAATTAAATTCACAGAAAACAAACCGCATTAAATCATATTGAAAAAAATCATTTCTGTTGTCGGAGCAAGGCCTAATTTTATGAAGATGGCTCCGGTTCATAAGGAACTCTCGAAATACAAATCAAAAATAAAGCATTTAATAATTCATACCGGTCAGCATTACAGCAGGGGAATGTCGGATGTTTTTTTCAGCGAGCTTGAACTTCCAAATCCGGATATACATCTGGGTGTAGGTTCAAAATCACATGCCGAACAAAAAGCCCGGATTATGGTCGAATTTGAAAAAATTATTATTAAGGAAAAACCTGATCTTGTAATGGTTTACGGAGATGTGAATTCAACTACTGCAGCTTCAATTGTAAGTTCGAAGATATTGTCGGAAGAAGGCAGGCCAGTTCCTGTTGCTCACATTGAATCCGGTCTGAGAAGCTTTGACAAATCCATGCCGGAAGAAATCAATCGTATGATTACCGACATTCTCTCTGAATATCTGTTTGTTACCGAGCCGAGCGGAGTTCGGAATTTACGGCAGGAAGGGATTGACGAAAAGAAAATTTTCTTCGTCGGAAATACGATGATTGATTCTCTTAAATTTTATCTTAAAAAGACGGCTAAGTCTTCCATTCTTAAGGAACTTTGCATATCGGAAAAAAACTATGCCCTTGCTACAATTCACAGACCTTCAAATGCCGACAGCAAAGTTAATCTGAATAAGATTCTGAACATTTTTAAGAGCATTAACAAAATAAATCCTGAAACGGAAATCGTATTCCCGGTACATCCGAGAACTCTGAAAATGATTGAGAAATTCGGATTAAGAAAATCTTTTGAAGAAATAAAAAATCTGATTATAACCGACCCGCTCGGATATCTTGATTTTCTGAAACTTACGATGAATGCAAAATATGTGATTACAGATTCCGGCGGGATTCAGGAAGAAACGACTTATCTGCAGATTCCGTGTCTTACTCTGCGCGAAAATACTGAAAGACCTGTGACTTCCGAAATCGGCACAAACGTAATCTGCGGTCTGAATGAAAGACTTATTACGCGTAAAATCAGAGAAATTGAATCGGGTAAATTCAAAAAGGGCAGAACCCCTCGTTTATGGGACGGTGAAGCTGCCAAAAGGATTGTTAAGATTCTTTTGAAGAAAATATAAGTTCTTTGAAAAAGGCAAAGCTCAGGATTCTCATTGACAAACTTTATCTGAATTTCGGAACACCTTTCCGGATTAAAAGAAATCGTCCCGGTATTCTTGATGTGCTGATTGCTACAAAGCTTTCACAGAATACGACCGATAAAAGTTCGTATAAGGCATTTACCGGTCTCAAAGATAAATTTTCCGGCTGGGAAGAAGTAAGCGAAGCATCGCCTGAGCAGATAAAAAACTGCATCAGGGTATGCGGTCTTGTAAACACTAAATCCCGTGAAATTAAAGAGATGCTTCTGTTAATGAAAAAGAATTACGGCTGTCTTGATCTGAATTTTCTTAATAAATTTGTCGATGAAAAAGTTTATGAAGAGCTTCTTCAGTATAAGGGGATAGGAAAAAAGACTGTTTCCTGTGTGCTCGTTTTTGCAATGGGAAGGGACGCATTCCCCGTTGACACTCATGTGCACAGGGTTTTAAACAGAACCGGTATCGTAAGAACAAATACACCGGAGAAGACATTTGAAGAAATGAATAATAATATTCCGGCGGGTAAAAAATACTTTCTTCATTCCGGACTTATTAAATTCGGAAGAAACATCTGCAGGTCAAAGAATCCTTTATGCGGAAAATGTTTTTTTTACGGCGAGTGCGGATTTTCCGAAAAGAAATTTTACAGTAACAAACCTGTCCCTGCA
>JAEUSI010000096.1 GCA_016788375.1 Ignavibacteria bacterium
GTCCCGTTGACCAGTCCCGTAAAAACAATTTCCGATGAATCAGTTTCGGGATTTATAATATTTAAATATTTACCGTAACCGGCTGAAAGTATTTCAGTATTTGTAAGATTCCATTGAGCAAAAGAACAATCTGTGTTTAAAACGTAAAAAATCTGAACTAAAATCAGCAGATTAAACAAGCATTGAAATTTTTTCATAACATTCTGCATGAAATTTAAAAAGCATACTTTCAAAAGCAAATAAAGCCGGAATAAAATTTACTCCGGCTTTATTATTATTCATTTATCCTAAACTGATTTTTTAAAAAATTATTTTACCAGTGTCATTTTCATTACTTTTGTAATTCCTTTTACTTCCATTTTGTAATAATACAACCCGCTGTTCAGGTTAGCACCATTAAATTCAACAGAATGGAAACCTGCAGTCTTTGTTTCGTTGACAAGTGTTGCAACCTGTCTTCCGAGATTATCAAAAACTTTTATTGATACAAGACCGTCAGACGGCATTGAGTAGTTTATTTTTGTTGACGGATTGAAAGGATTCGGATAATTCTGGCTTAAATCAAATTCAGTAGGAGTACCGACTTCAACATCAGTATTTAATTTATAATATTCAAAATTACCGTTGAAATCTGTCTGCTTCAGTCTGTAGTTGTATCTGCCTGAAGTCAGATTTCTGTCGGTGAATGTATATTCATGTGAAATTGATGTTGTTCCGTGACCCTCAACTCTTCCTACTGTATTCCAGACTTCCGAGTTAACTGATTTTCTTTCAACACTGAAATGAGAATTATTCTGTTCTGTTGCAGTTGACCAGAAAAGTGAAATTGATGTTCCGTTTGATACACCATTGAAAGAAGATAATTCAACAGGTAAAGCTCCCCAGTCTGCAGTTACTTTCATCATACCGTAAACAGGATAAGCAATAGTAAGGGATTGTTTGTTTGATGTTCTTGAGTGAACAATCCTTCCCTGAGAATAAATCATATTTGCAGTTGCAGTTATGATTCCTGTTGATGTTCCTGTAACAGTTATGTCCGGAGAAATACCTGAACTGTTTGTGCTGGTAGTATTTGTGCTTAATGAACCCTGTGAAATGCTTAATGATATATTACTTACAGCAATTCCGACATCATTAACATCTACAGTTCTGACAAAAAATGCATCCGGATCAGAACTTGCTTCTATTGTAAATGTAATCACCGGCTCAGTTGCAGTTCCGTTAGCATCTGCATCTGCTATTATCTGATTAGTTCGGTTCTTGACAGTGTTGCTTGTAATAGTATTGGCATTAACATTATCAGAATAATGCCAGATAGCCATCTGAATTGATCCGGCTTCATCAGTACTGTCAGGTAACTGACCTGCATATCCTCTCTTGTAAGGATAATAATTGTTCAAAATATACTGAATTTTCGGGTCAACGTAATTACAGGTATCAGTATAATTGTTGTCAGGCAGTGATACAGTCCTGTGTAAATTTACGCAGTAAACCGGCATGTAATTCCCGTCCATTGTTGAGTTTAATGTACCTGCATAAGAAGTTTTTGAAGAATTAGTAAGCGGGTCGGTAAAGGTTACATCTCTTCCCACTGCTTTGGAATTGATGTGAACTGTGGTGATATCTCCGATGCATTGGGCATAAACTGAACCGGAAATAATGAAACTAAGTACAATAAAAAGGCAATATGTAAATTGCTTTTTCATTTTTCTCTCCTTTCGTTTTTTATTATGAATTAAAATGCATAAGTAAAATAAATCTTTGGGGTAAATTTTCTTATGCTTGTTTTGTAAAAATATCAAAACAGGGAAATAAAGTTCCCTCTAAATTTCAACATTTAAATTACTAAAATCATTTTTATTACTTATTGCAGGAACACTGCTTCTCATATAGTTATTATTCTTGCGGAAGATTTTTTCTGCATCATTCATTGCAAATACACTAAAATTATTTGCAAAGCTGCTGAATACATTATATACAGCCGCTGTTTTCACATTAAGTTTGCCGGATTGCCAGTGTATGTTATCAGTATGGAAATATGTATTAATTGTAAAACAAGTCAGCTGATCTGGAATTCCATAGTAAATATTCTGAAAGGAGAAACCCGAAGTCACTTCCTGAATCTTGTTATCTGCAAGATTAAATAATGAAGGATTTCTTAAAAAATTATAGATTTCTGATGTAACAGAAGCGGACGATGAATTAACACTGTTTAAAACAGTAGTAGATACAAAGAGAAAAAGAATAAACTTTTTCAAACGTTCTCCTTTCAATTTATAGAATAATATTTTATCACTAATCAGCAAGAATTAATCTAACATTACTATTATGACAAATGGATTTGGGGATTCATTTGAAAGAAAAGATTAATCCGGTAATAATAAACGTATAGATAAATAATTTAAATTTGTAAATAGCTTTATTAATTCTTACAAAAATAATTATTTAATACATATCTTGCAAAGAATTTTTTTAGAATTTGTGAAGTATTGATTTTATATTTTTTCCATAAAATCTGCGAATTTATCTAAATTTTTAAAAATCCATCAGTTTATATTAATTTTATGTGAAGTATATGTCAAAATACAGTGTTTCTGAATTTTCCCGGTTCAATTTAATAAGACTATTGAAGACATTTTCACGGAAAGAGATGTCTGAATTCGGGAAATTTGTAAAATCTCCGTTCTTTAACAATCAATCAACATTGATCAGATTGTATAATGAATTGATAAAACATTATCCTGAATTCAGCAGTGAGGATATTTCAAGGGAAAAATTATTTAATAAAATAAAACCCGGAGGAGAATTTAATGATTCTCAGTTCAGGAAATACTTTTCCAATCTTTACAAACTGGCTGAAGAATATCTGAATTACATTGAAAATAATTCAGTGCATAAGAGAAAAAACATTAACCTTCTATATCAGTTTGACAAAAGAAATCTGAATGAACTTTATAACAGAATAATTTCGAAAAACTTGGTAGACAAACAAAATAATAATTTTATCACTAATGACTATTTTTATAAAATGTATTCAGTAGAGGAACTTAAATTTATTCACCATATACGTCTGAATGAACAGGATAAAGTCCTACCCGACATGATTAAATCGCATCAGTATGTTATACTTCATTTAATGCTTGTTACGACAGTGTTTAACAATATTTTACTTGTAAACAAAAAACTGTTTAAAGGAAATGGTGAGAATAAATATTTTGAAGATTTTATTAAATTTTTCGAAATCGAAGAAATAATGAAAAACTTTGAAAGCGACGGCGAAGAAATTAAATTGTTCTCCGAACTTTGCAGTGTAGACATAAAGCTTTCACAAGACAGTACTGATTCAGAAAATCTGAATTTAATGAAAGAGTTAGTCTTCAAAATGTCCGGTTATTTCAATAAAAATCTGCTGTACACATTTATATCACATCTGAATATTTATTATTTTATTAATCTGAATACCGGAAATACAAAGTATGAAAAAGAGTTGTTCGGAAATTATAAATATATGATTGAAAAAGGACTTTATGAAGATGAAGGACAGAAATTCATGAATTATTCGGAATTCCGGTCTATCCTGTTGATTGCGCTTAATCTAAAGGAATATAGCTGGGCGGAAAATTTTATAAACGAATTCGGTAAGTGCTTTAATCAAGACAACAGGGAGAAGTACATTAATTACAGTTTAGCGCTGCTTAAATTTGAAATGAAAGAGTATGAAGAATCACTGTGTTTTCTTTCAAAAATTAAACCCGTTGAAATATTCATGAAACTTGATGTAAATGTACTGCTTGCTTTGATTTATTACGAAAAGAATTACACGGATTCTGCCGATTCTATTTCTGAAGCATTCAAAAGATATATTAATTCTAATAATTCACTTTCTGAAGAAGTTAAATCCGGACATTTGAATTTTCTTAGATTCTACAAAATAATTTTAAAATTCAGAGACAATAACACAGGTAAAAACGAACTGTTAAATTTTAAAAAAGAAATTACAGAAAACCGTTTTTTAAGGAGAAGAAACTGGTTCCTCGAAAAAACCGAAGAACTTTTAAAAGTTATGCAGTAGAATCAACCGTAATTTTAAAAATAATATTTCCGGTTAAGGCTTAATCGCTATTATTAAATTAGAAGAGTTGTTATCAATAAGAGAAAGATCTGATGCATCAGTATAATTATCTCCCGTGACATCCGTCGGTAAGTAACCGGAATTTTCCTGAAGCACATCATTTTCTGTAATGCTGATATCAGAACCGTCAATCAGCCCGTCCTGATTTACGTCACCGCTGTACAAACAAAACCTGCTGCCGATTTTTATCTGATTGTTTCCGAAGACTTTTGAGCTGTCATCACTAAAATCGTAATTCAGGAAATTTCCTTTGAGAAGGCTGTCGCCGCCGACCCTGCTCCAGGTTTCTAAAGTGTTTCTGTGTCTGACAACAAGATAATACTTCCCGGACGGTGCATCATCAAAAAAACAAAGGCTTGAAAATGTTACTGAATCTAATACTGTTTTAAACGAATCAAGAACTTCATACGGAGATTCGGAATTTCTCTGATATACATTCACTGTATCTCTCATACTGAGTTTGTCTTCTGCCGGATTGTAGAATCCTTCTATGACAGCTGTCAATCTAAGAACTACATACTTAAGATTTACCAGCTTGTATATCTTACCGGATACAGAATTGTATGTTAATACATAAATCTCGTTATTACTGTCCAGACCGAAAGATACTATGTCAAAAGGATTGTATGTTGTATCCAGAAGCAATGTATTTTCGGGAGGGTTAATACCGTCATAGCTCATAGCCCAGATTTTCGAGTCAACTTCATCACCGTAAATGTATTTTCCGTAAAGTTCGGGATGCAGGCTTCCTCTGTAAACAAAACCGCCTATAATTGCCTGACCTGTGTCATGAGAATAAACCCAGATTGGTCTGGTAAAACCCTTACCGGTAGTATCACAGGTTCCGTTACAACTAAATCCTTCCATTTTATTCCAGCCGTAATTTTTCCCGTTTTCAATAATATTAATTTCTTCAAAATTGTATTCACCGACATCACCTGCCCAGATTCTGTTTGTCGGAAAATCTATGCTGAATTTCCATGTGTTTCTCATTCCGTATGCAAATATTTCTTCCCTGTATCCGGACGAGTTTCCGTAAAAAGGATTTGATACCGGTATTGAATAGTTTCTCCCTCCTGAGAAATTATTAACATCTATTCTTAGGATCTTACCCAGAAGGCTTGATTTGTCCTGTGCAGGAGCTCCGCCTGAATACCCGTCACCGAAAGATATATACAAATAACCGTCCGGACCAAACGCAATTTTTCCTCCGTTATGAAATGAACCCGGTAAAGGAAACTTTATCATTTTAAGTTCGGTGCTGATTAATGCCGTATCCGGATTTGAAGAGCTTGCTGTATATCTGGAAATTCTCAGCCAGCGACCTGTAGGACTTCCGGCGCTGTCAAAAACATGATGAACATAAAAATATCTGTTATTTTTATAATCAGGATGAAATGCCAGTCCGAATAATCCCGTAACAGGAGTCTGGGATACTTTGCTCGTAAGGTCTATGAAGATTTTTTTGGAACTTACATAGGGCTGATTATTGAAAACATAAATTTTACCTTTCTGCTGAACTACAAATAATCTGTTAGTACCGTCATTCGGATGTGCAATTTCAACCGGGTAAGCAAAATCCTGCAAATTAGGAAATGCAGGTTCAAGTATATACTGAGGAAATACTTTTCCCGAATAAAGTATGCAAACAATCAATATTGCCGGAAGAATTTGTTTTAACATTTTTAAAGTTTAGAAGTGATTTTAAATTTTTCAGATTATCAGTTATTAAAAGATATTCATGCAGGAACTGAATCAATTTTCGCAAGTTAAACAAAACAGGTCAATTATAAAATACAAATTAAAATTGACCTGAATATGAATGAAATTTTTAATGTCTTTGAATTCCTATGTTAATTGATATTGCAAATGAATTAGAATATCCGAGAAATTAAGGTTTAATTACATTAAGAGATTTTCCGGCATTGTTTTCTACAACGGCAAGATCCGCGGCATCTGAATATCTGTCACCGTTTAAATCCGAAATAACATATCCAATGGCATTTACCGATACTCCGTTTTCTACAATACTGACATCTGCTGCATCAATTGTTTCATCCTTATTCACATCACCACTGTAAATTGCATATCTTAAAGGAGAATTATCTACGGATATTAAATTATTTCCGTATGCTTTGTCTCCTGATACAGTAAAATCGTATGAATTCATGTTCATCGGATTGTAAAATAACCCGCCTTCCGTGCTCCAGGTCTCAAGGCTGTTTCTGTGTTTTACCACAAGGTAATATGTTTCGGTTATAGCTTTGTTAAATCTGAAATTTCCGGTAAGACTTACTGAATCAATCACGGTAATTGATGAATCTATAATATTGTATGGCGGTTTAGAATCTCTTAAATAAGCTCTTACTGTATCTTTCATGTTCATTTTATCTGTAACCGGATTATAAAAACCTTCAATCGCAACTTTCAGATTATAATTTGTTTTGAGGACATATAATCCTGTGCTTCTGTCTGATGCAATTATTTTGCCTGAAGGAAACATATATACTCCCCAGCAGCCTTCATAATTCTGATTATTTGAATTCGGATATGTATCATACCATGCGACTTCATTCGGAACAGACGGATTTGAGATATCTATGAACCTGACTCCTGCTTCATAATGTGCAACTAGTGCATAATTACCGTATGATTCGACGTTATGAACAATTGTGCCTGTAATTCCTGTCGGCTGCCATGCAGTTATGAATGAAATATTGTTCAAATCCTGAATATCCCAGATTTTCAGCCTGTAAGGTGCTGTACCGATCTCGTCTGTAACCAGAAGGTATTTCCGGTCATAAGTTACTGCGGTGTTATGAGGACCAGCACCGGGAAGATTCTGAAATGAAGTTACAAGAGTCAGGTTATTCTTGTTCACTGCATTTATAATTGATACTCTGCCTGAATAAACATTAGCCGCATATATAGTGTCATTTACAATCCTGCAATCGTGTATGTATTCATTATTATAAGCTCCTCTTTTAACAGGCGTAACAGGATCAATACTCAGATCATAAACCGTAACTCCCTGTCCGTCAGAAGCTCCGTTGATATATATGAATGTACCGCTCTGAGAAATTGAATGCGACTTAGAGAAACCTGCGGGAAGAAATTTTTTAATATAAACAACTGAATCCGGCAGATACTGCAGATTTACAATCTGAATACCGCTGTTTGAAACTTCAGAAACTATGTATGCATAATTTGAGTATGTCTTCATTTCTCTCCACAGGTTACTGCTGCTTGAAGGATTTGTCGACGGAACAAATCCGACCTGATGAATATTGTTTACATCTGTAATGTCCACAAACTGTGTCCCGTCATAACAACCAAGAATTGCATATTCGCGGCCGTCAGGCGCTTTGTAACCCCATATTGCCGAATAAGGAGCAGTATGTGTGTTTACATTCGCCAGTAGATACATATTTTTATTGGCGAACTGACATTCAGCTGGATCAGAATTTAAAATAAATAATACTGATAACAGCAGATAAAAGAAATTGTTATTCTTCAATTTAAAATTCCCTCTGATTAAGTTAATAAAAAATAAATATTGATAAGTCGGATTATTTTTGGGGATTATTCAGTTTTTTGGGATTGTAAATTTTCCAACAAACAAAAATCTTATTTCGTTTGAAGTTGTTTGATAATGCGGGATATTTCAGATACTTAATTAAAAAAAAGGCGGGCTCCTTTCTCCCGCCTTATTTTGATCCTGTAAAAGGGTTTATTTTATCAGAGTCATTTTCATAACTTTAGTAAAATCATTTGTTTCCATTCTGTAGAAATATATACCGCTTGTCAAGTTCGAAGCATTGAATTCCATTGTATAATAACCTGCGGTTCTGAAACCGTTGACGATTGTAGCAACTTCTTTTCCGAGGTTATTAAATACTTTAAGCGATACATTTCCGTCCTTTGCCATGTCAAAGCTGATTTTAGTAGAAGGATTGAACGGATTCGGGTAATTCTGGCTGAGAGTATATGAAACTGGTGTTCCGATTTCAACTTCATTATTCAGATTGAAATATTCAAAATTACCGTTGAAATCAATTTGCTTCAGTCTGTAATTGTAACTTCCGGTCGAAAGATTTCTGTCGGTATAACTGTAATTTTTTGAAACAGTTGAGTTACCGTTTCCTGCAACATTTCCTATTGTCTGCCATTCAGTTGAATTAGCTGATTTTCTTTCAATGTTGAATCCGGAATTGTTTGATTCTGAAGCCGTTGACCAGTTCAGAGTAACGTCAGTATAGTTCACAAATGAAGTGAATGACGAAAGCTCAACAGGGAAAGGACCCCATGTAATTTCGGCTGTTCTGATTCCGGTAGTGGTTCTGCCGAGTACCAGAAGCTGCTTTATGCCTACTACTCCTGAATATGTAATTCCGCCGGGAATCTGAACAGTTGCTGAAGCTTTTATTACGCTGTTTCCTAAAGCATTTGAAACAGTTACCGTATCAGAAACACCCTGTGCATTTGTATTGACAGTATATGTGCTGAGTGTTCCTCCGCCGGTTATTGTTAACTGAATATTGTTTACGGCAATCGGTGCACCGGAAGTATCCTGAGTTTCAATATAAAAATCATCAGGATCAACACCCGGCAGAATGCTAATTGTACTTACATGTGTCTCTGATCCGCCGTTTGCAATAACGTCTGCAATAATCTGATTAGCTCTGATTTTAACATTTGCTTCGTTACCGCCTGCAATGGAGGTTACATCTGTAGTATTAAGTCCGTTTCTGAAATGCCAGATTGCTAGCTGAATAGCGCATGCTTCATCATTATTATCAGTCATTTTTCCCGGATAGGATGTCCTTGCAGGAAAATATGTATTGGTTATGTATATTGCCTGAGGAATGGTGGAAGCTGAATCCTTTACTGAATCACCAATACTGATACCTGTACATAAATCGAGACAGTAAAACGGTGTATTGGGTGTCCCGTCAAGCGTACAAATAATCACTCCGCCAAATCCGCTTTCTGCAGCTCCGCAAACGTTTGCAGCAACACTGACATTTCTTCCCTGGCTTGTACCTGTCAGAATTGCGCGGCTGTTCCCAAATTGTGAATATGAATTCTGGAAAGTGTAAAGAATTAAAAATAAAGCAAAAAAGATAATTGATTTTTTCATTTTGGGTTCTCCCCCTGAAATTAAATTAATAAATGATTTTAAAATAAATTAATGCATTCCAAAATAATTACTTTGGGGTATAATTCTTTGGCAGGTGAAACAAAGAAATACTTTCGTATTTCAGGAATTTAAAACTGAAATTTAATTTGAATTTTGTTGTACCCCCTTTAATAAATTTTCAGAAAAATATTATATTTTCCAAAAAAATTATTTTGGGGATAATCTTTATGGTAAGTTAAAAACGAATGTTACTTATGCTAAATGAATCTTTGGAAAGATTCCGCGATTATTTATTTTAATCCAAAATATATTTTATGTAAAATCTTGTCAAGTCATATGTAAAATAAATCTTATTATGAAATTTTAAATTTACAAACAGCATAATCAATGAAAACAAAATCACTGTCCTTCATTTATCAGCTCAGTCGGTTCTGGATCATTCCAGCTAAGATAATATTTTGGATCGTTCATTTCCTTTGCAAAGGTTGTAAGCTTCAGAGGTCTGAATGTATCCATCATTACAGCTGTTTCAAGAGTTTCCTTTTTGCCGAGATTTGCTTCAACAGTTCCGGGATGCGGACCGTGAGGAATGCCGTTGGGATGAAGGCTTATAGATGCATACTCCACGCCTTTTCTGCTTGAAAAATTTCCGTCAACATAATAAAGCATTTCATCTGAATCCAGATTGCTGTGATTATACGGAATCGGAACTGCAAGAGGATGATAATCCAGCAGTCTCGGACAAAAAGAACAGATTACAAATCCCGGCGCTGCAAATGTCTGATGAATCGGAGGAGGCATGTGAATTTTACCGGTGATTGGCATAAAATCTTCAATATTAAATATCCACGGGAAATAATATCCGTCCCATCCGACTACATCCAGTGGATGAAATTCGTAATGAATGGATACTATCTGTTCTCCTTTTTTTACCTTTACAACGAAGTCGCCTATTTCGTCTATCGTAACCATTTCCTCAGGTGCTTTTATATCTCTTTCGCAGAATGGAGAATGTTCCATAAGCTGTCCGTGTTCGTTTCTGTACCGGCTCGGAGTAGTAATAGCTCCTGTAGTTTCAAATATCAAATACCTGGCATCTTCTGTCTGATGAACAAGTTTATAAATAACTCCTCTCGGAATTACTATATAGTCTCCTTCTCTGAAATTGATATATCCTAGCTGACTCTGAAGCTGACCTTTCCCTTCGTGAATAAAAAACAATTCATCGCACAAGGCGTTTTTGTAAAAGTAATCCATCTGTTTTTCAGGTCTGCAGATACTCATAACCACATCATTGTTAAACATTACAGACTTTCTTCCGCTTAAAGCATCCCCGGATTTTTTGGCAAGTTTTGTCTTGAAATGATATGGTCTGAGGGAAGCTTCTTTCCATTCTTCTATTTTTACAATTTCTACTTTTCCGGAAATTTCCTTAATCTTGGCAGGAGAGTTTATATGATATGCATTTGTATATATACTGTCAAAACCTATAGTGGAAAAAAGTTCTTCCTTATAGAGACTTCCGTTCGGTTGTCTGAATTGTGTATGTCTCTTCTGAGGAATTATTCCGAGCTTATGGTAAAAAGGCATTTTTAGTTTCCTTTAAAATTAATTACAAAAGTATTTTTAAAATTATAAATTTTAATGATGCTTGCTTAAATTTTCTTCGTATTCTTTTACTTCAAGAAACCTTTCGGCATCAATTGCAGCCATACAGCCTGTTCCGGCTGCTGTCACAGCCTGACGATAATAATTGTCCTGTACATCACCGCAGGCAAAGACTCCTTCAATGTTTGTTTCGGTGGAGGATTTTTTTGTGATGAGATAACCGTTCGGATCCATATCAAGAATACCTCTGAATATTTTTGAATTAGGTTCATGTCCGATGGCAGTAAAAAATCCTGCACATTCTAACTCTGAAACTTCATCGGTTTTTAAATTCCTTAATCTTACTCCGGTTACTGTTTTTTTATTATCTTCTTCTTTTCCGAGAATTTCCTCGACAACTGTATTGAGAATAAACCTGATTTTAGGATTTTCCCTGGCTCTGTCGAGCATAATTTTGGATGCCCTGAATTCGTCTCTCCTGTGAATTAATATTACTTCACTGGCATGTCTTGTAAGATAATTAGCTTCTTCCATGGCAGTATCTCCTCCGCCGACAACTACAACTTTCATCCCTCTGAAAAAAAATCCGTCACAGGTAGCGCAAGATGAAACTCCGTAACCCATGAATATTTTTTCTGATTCAAGACCGAGCCATTTAGCTGAAGCACCGGTTGATACAATCACTGTATCTGTAAAATATTCCTTGTCTTCTTCATCAGTTAATTTAAACGGTCTTTTTGAAAAATCAACTTTTATTATATTTCTGAAAACTGATTTCGCACCGAACCTGTATGCCTGTTTTCTCATTACATCCATTAGTTCCGGTCCCAAAATTCCATTTTCAAATCCGGGATAGTTTTCAACTTCAGTTGTTATTGTAAGCTGACCTCCGGGTTGATGACCTTCAAATATGACAGGATTTAAATTTGCCCTGCCTGAATAAAGTGCGGCAGTTAATCCAGCCGGACCTGATCCGATAATGATTACCTTATGAAGATTTTGTTGTTCTCCGTTGTTATGTAAATTCATATAAAATTTTTTTAATAAAGAATTAATAGATTCATTTTAAATTATCAAGCTTCTCAATTAACTGCTTGTTTTCAGGATTCAGATTCAGGGATAAATTCCAGTTCTTTTTTGCATTCTGATAATCTTTCATTGCAAAAAAGATATCTCCGAGATGCTCAAGAACTACTGCACTGTTTCCGTTAATCTGAATGGATCTTTCTATATTTTTTTTAGCTTCCTTATAATTTTTCATTTTAAAATATATCCATCCGATAGTATCCAGATATGAGGCATTTTCCGGGTCAATTTCGATTGAAATCTTTGACATGGACAAAGCTTTTTCGAGATTTACACCTCTTTCTGATAAATTATAAGCATAATTATTCAGAACAAGAGCGTTTC
>JAEUSI010000097.1 GCA_016788375.1 Ignavibacteria bacterium
TGCATTTGTCGGAGACATTACTCCCGATGAAGCTCTCGGCAAATTAAGCGGGGACTTTCTTAACTGGAAAAACGGTTATTCCGTAAAAACTGAAAAACCTTATGTTTCAATGAAAGAAAATCCGCAGGTGTATCTAGTGGAGAAAAAAGGCGCAGTTCAGTCTTCTTTAAAAATAGGACATCTCGGAATCAAAAGGGATAATCCTGATTTTATTGCGGTAAATGTTCTCAATACAATAATCGGCGGTTATTTTACTTCGCGCATAAATAAAAACCTCCGCGAAGTCAACGGCTATACATACGGCGCGAGATCGCATTTCAGCTGTTACAGATATTCAGGCGATTTTTCCGTAACAACTGAGGTAAAGACTGAAATTACTTCTGATACCAACAGGGAAATTCTGAAAGAGCTGAATAAGATAAGAACAAAACTCATCAGCAAAGACGAGCTTCAGAATGTAAAGAATTATATTTCGGGAAATTTCCCGATGCAGCTTGAAACTCCAAATGAAATTGCATCGAAAGCAATTAATCTCAAGCTTAATAATCTCGAAGAAGATTACTACAATACTTATATAAGAAAAGTAAACGAGGTAACGAGAGAAGATATTAAGGAAGCTGCGGAAAAATATCTTCATCCGGATAAACTTATTTTTTCAATTGCCGGTAATTCGGAAGCATTAAAGGATGAGATGCTGGAATTCGGGGAAGTAAAAATTATTGAAGAAATATTTTAAATTATTTTCATTAAAAAATATTTTATGACGGAAATAAAATCAGGCGAAGGTTCTGATGTTGAACTTGTAAACAAGCTTAAAACAAGATACAGTGATTTAAAAAAAGAAATATCAAAGGTAATTGTCGGGCAGGATAAGATTATTGATCAGATTTTCATTTCGATACTGTCAAACGGACACTGCTTGCTTGTGGGAGTTCCGGGACTTGCAAAGACACTCATTGTCAAGACGCTTTCGGAAGTGCTTGATCTGAATTTCAGCAGAATACAGTTTACACCTGATCTGATGCCTTCGGATATTACCGGTACGGAAATACTGGAAAACGACAGTTCGGGGAAAAAACTTTTTAAATTCATCAAAGGTCCTGTTTTTGCCAATATTGTGCTTGCCGATGAAATAAACAGAACTCCGCCGAAGACACAGTCAGCTCTGCTTGAAGCAATGCAGGAGCACAGAGTAACGGCTGCAGGAAATTCATACAAACTCGAAGAGCCGTTTTTCGTCCTTGCGACGCAGAATCCGATTGAGCAGGAAGGAACATATCCGCTGCCGGAAGCGCAGCTTGACAGGTTTATGTTTAATCTGTGGCTTGATTATCCTTCATTTGACGAAGAACTTGATATTATAAGAAAAACCACGAGTCTTTATTCGCCTGAACTGAAAAAAATCATGTCAAAGGAAGATATTATATCATTTCAGAATCTCGTGAAGAAAGTGCCTGTTGCAGATGAAGTAATAAGATATGCGGTAGGAATTGTTGCAAGTACAAGACCGAAAGAGTCGAATTCGCCGAAAATTGTAAAAGACTACATAAGCTGGGGTGCCGGACCGAGAGCGTCTCAGTATCTTATACTCGGCGCAAAGACAAAATGTATTCTTGACGGAAGATATTCTCCTGATATTGAAGACGTAAAGAAAGTTGCAGTTCCGGTTTTCAGGCACAGACTTATTACAAATTTTAATGCAGAAGCCGACGGGCTGAGCGTTCTTAAGATTATAGAGGAAATTGTAAAAAGTTAAATTTTAGATTTTTGATGCTGGATTTTGAATTATTTTCTGCTTGCAATAAAAAAACCGGAAGTTTAATTACAGTTTTAATATAGTTCTGAACAAATTTGGAATAAATTATTTTATTATAAGTCAACAACCTGTTTCAGCACTAATCCCGGGATACATTTATTTTGAGTAATTGCGAAACAATTGTCATAAATTTAAATAAATTGTAAATATTAATATAAATCTTTAATTTACAATCAATTCAGAGTTTATAAAAACCTATAAATCAATTCATTTATTGGAAAAAGATACTGTTAAAGAGAATACTTATCACAATATTAAGACTTTTGATCAGAAAGGCTGGATCAGGGAAAATTTAGATTATAAGAAAGACTCAGGCAGCTGGGCATGGATTTTTCACAGAATTACGGGTATAGCGCTTATTGCTTATTTATTTCTTCATGTTTATTCATTAAGTCCCCTTACACAGGGAGAAGTTGCTTTTAATAATAAAATGCAGAGTTTTTCATCACCGTTTTTTATGCTTGTTGAATGGTTTCTGTTTGCATTCGTGCTGTTTCATTCACTGAACGGCATCAGAATCGTGATAGTTGACTGGGCTGACGGGGCGAAGTATCACAAACAGCTTTATACTTTATCATGGATTATCGGAATTATTTTGTTTCTTGCAATGGGAGCGATTATGTTTTCCCATGAAATTAAAAATTTGTTTTAAAAAAGAAAGAGGATTTTAAAGTAAAATGTATAAATACAAAGCATCAAAGGAAACCGGATCAAAAAGCTGGGTTTTACAGAGAATTACCGGTCTTGCGCTTGTTGTGCTGATGATAGGTCATTATATATTAATGCATTATCAGCCTGAATCAGGGCATACTTATCAGGCGGTACTGACAAGAATGCAGTTTTCCTGGTACAGAATAATAGATCTCACTTTCATAACGCTCGGAATGTATCACGGTTTAAACGGAATATGGAACATTTTCAGGGATTACAAACTGAAACCGTGGGCAAAGATTTCAGTACAGTCTGCCCTGATAATACTCGGAATAGCATTTACAGTCTGGGGATTCAATATAATCTTTTCAATTCCCTATGTCGGGGGATTTTCGGCAAAGTAGGTTCTGTAAAAAATAAACTTTATAAATCATTTATTTTAATTAAATTTGCTAAAATTTTTTTTTAAACCAAAAACAAGGAGAACATAAATGGAAAAATTTAGCCAGCTTCACGAGATATTGGAAACAATGAAGACCGATATCGAAAAGTTTTACGACAAAGGGCAGAATGCTGCCGGCACAAGATTAAGAAAATCTTTGAATGATCTCAGGAAAAAATCAGCGGAGATCAGAAAAGATATTCAGGATGAAAGAGCCAAAAGAAAAGCTGAAGGAAAATAAATTTTTTGTATTTATCATTTTAAGTGGAATCTGAAAAAGTTGTACATTATCGGTTAAAGGATACAACTTTTCTTTAGAGTCCACTTTTATTTTATATTAAACGAGATTAACACAGAAAAACAATTGAGTAAATCCGGTATCAGAAATTTTTGCATTATCGCTCACATTGACCACGGAAAGTCTACTCTTGCCGATCGTCTGCTTGAAACCACAGGAACAATTGAAAAAAGGAACATGATCAAGCAGGTTCTCGATGACATGGACCTCGAACAGGAACGCGGAATTACTATCAAGCTTCACGCAATTCAGATGAAATACAAAGCTGATGACGGCGAAAATTATGTATTTAACCTGATTGATACTCCGGGACATGTGGATTTTTCCTATGAAGTATCAAGATCGCTTGCCGCCTGCGAAGGAGCATTGCTGGTCGTCGATGCCACACAGGGAGTGGAAGCGCAGACAATCAGCAATCTTTATCTTGCATTTGACAACGGACTCGAGATTATTCCGGTAATCAACAAGATTGATCTGCAGAATTCAATGGTTGAAGAAGTAACTGCGCAGATTATCGAGCTTATCGGCTGTAAAAAAGAGGATATTATTCTTGCCAGCGCAAAGACAGGCGCAGGCACGCATGATATATTAGAAGCCATTGTAAACAGAATTCCTCCCGCAAAAATAGAAAATGACAAACCTCTGCGCGCACTCATATTTGATTCCAAATTTGATATTTACAGAGGCGTAGTTGTATATATAAGAGTTTTCGAGGGAAGTATAAAAGAAGGCGATGAGATTAATTTGTTTTTTGCGGGTAACAGATTCGTTGCAGAGGAAGTCGGAAATCTGAAAATGGGAAGAGTAAGGACGGGAGTTTTGTATTCAGGAGATGTGGGTTATCTGATTGCTGGGATAAAGGATGTAAATGAAACGAGAGTCGGCGATACTATTTTTAAGACAAGCGAGCCGGTGAGCGAACCTCTACACGGATACAAAGAAGTGAAATCAATGGTATTCAGCGGAATTTATCCGTCGTCTACAGAAGATTTCGAAACTTTAAGGGATTCATTATCAAAGTTAAAACTGAATGACGCAGCTCTGACTTTCGAGCCGGAAACCTCAGTTGCGCTCGGATTCGGATTCAGATGCGGATTTCTCGGAATGCTTCATATGGAAATCGTTCAGGAAAGACTTGAAAGAGAATACAATATCAATATTATTACCACAGTTCCGAATGTCGAATATAAAGTTTATAAAACAAACGGCGAAGTAGTGCTGGTAGACAATCCTTCAACTATGCCGGATGCATCTAAGATAGATTATGTTGAAGAGCCGTATATTTCTGCAAACATCATTACACCGACAGAGTTTATAGGCAATCTGATGAAACTTGCAAATGAAAGAAGAGGAGTGTTTATTGCGACAAATTACGTTGACGCAAAAAGAGTGGATCTGAAATTTGAATTTCCCCTGAGTGAAATCGTATTTGATTTTTACGACAAGCTGAAATCTTACTCAAGAGGTTATGCATCTTTTGATTACGATTTCAAGGATTTCAGGAAATCGGATCTGGTCAAGCTTGACATACTTCTTAACGCGGAGCCTGTGGATGCATTGTCTACAATTGTTCACAGGGACAAGGCATATGACTGGGGAAAAAAGCTCTGTACAAAATTACGGCAGCTTATTCCGAAACAGATGTTTGAAGTTGCAATACAGGCGGCTGTAGGAGCGAAGATTATTTCGAGGGAAACAATCAGCGCAATGAGAAAAAACGTAATCGCGAAATGTTACGGCGGTGATATTTCGAGGAAGAGGAAACTTCTCGAGAAACAAAAAGAAGGCAAGAAGCGTATGAAGCAGGTAGGTTCCGTGGAAATTCCGCAGGAAGCTTTTCATGCAGTTCTTTCTCTTGATTAAAAAAGAATTTCAGACTTCATATCCTGCATCACAAAATTATTTTACAAATCACAATATTATTCATTGGAGAAGAATATCAATCCGAAAACAGAAGCAGAATTAAAGAACAGAGAAATTAAAGTTACGGATGCAAAAGGCAAAGAGGATAAAGCAAAAAAATCAAAATCACGCGAATTTGTAGATGCGCTTATATATGCCGGAGTTGTGGCATTTATAATAAAGATTTTACTTTTTGAAGCTTTCAGAATACCTACAGGTTCGATGGAGAAAACGCTGTGGGTGGGAGATTTTCTGATAGTGACAAAGTTTACTTACGGCGCGACAACACCGAGAAACATACCGTTCACCGATATAAGACTTCCTTATTTCAGACTGCCGGGTTTCAAGGAACCTAAGAGAGGCGATATAATTGTATTTGATTTTCCCGGTGACAGGGACGATTTAGAGTCGAAAGAAGTCGTGAATTATATTAAAAGATGCGTCGGTATTCCGGGAGATACAATTCAGATAAAGGGAAAGAAACTTTATGTTAACGGAGAGCTTTTTCCGAATCCTCCTAATTCAATGTTTGACAATATCAACAGACCCGAATCAGCCGTAAACCCGAGATTGTTTCCTAAAGGATCTTCATGGAATGAGGACTGGTACGGTCCTCTCAGAGTTCCGAAAAAAGGCGATAAGATGAAAATTGATTCAACAAATTACGAGAAATGGAAGATGTTTGTAATGAAGGAAGGTCATTCAATTAAGCTTTCCAGCGATAAGAAAGTATATGTGGATGACAAGGAACTTCCTGACGGAGAGTATACGGTTGGAAGGGATTATCTTTTCATGATGGGCGACAACAGGAACAATTCGCTGGACAGCAGATTCTGGGGTTTTATGCCAGTGGAAAATGTAGTCGGCGAAGCGCTTTTGATTTACTGGTCATGGGATCCGAGCATTCCGTTTTCCAATTTTATTGACCTGTTCGGATCTACAAGATGGGACAGAATCGGGAATATGATCAGATGAAAAATGAATTTTGATTTTTGATTTTTGATTTTGAATTTTAATTTTTAAATTTTGATTTTTGATTTTTGATTATTTATTATTGATTATTGATTAATAGACCGAGCATATATTTTTTAAATCTAAAATCCAATATCTAAAATCTTAAATCAAATAATTGCCCGGAATATACATACACATTCCTTTCTGCAGAAAGCGCTGCAATTACTGTGATTTTTACTTTATAACAAATCTTAAATCTGCCGGCAGATTTCTTGCCTGCCTGAAAACGGAAATAACGATTTCGTCGGAGCAGGAGAAAGATGAATCCTATGATTCGGTTTTTTTCGGCGGAGGAACTCCGTCCGTGCTTCCGGCTTCGGAAATAGACAGTATATTAAATCATCTGCATAAAAATTTCACTTTAAGCGCTGATTCTGAAATTACGCTTGAAGCAAATCCGGAAGATTTTTCCGCAGTAAAATTCAGGGATTATGCTGAAGCAGGGATAAACAGAATAAGCTTCGGAGTACAGTCTTTTCTTGATTCCGAACTGAAATTCCTGACAAGACAGCATACAGCGGAAGATGCAATGAATGCTGTAAGGAATGCTTCGGTATATTTCGGTAACATTAATACGGATATTATATACTCCCTCCCATCTCAGACAATAAAAGACATTGACTTTTCACTTTCCGCAGCAGCCGGTTTAAACGTAAGCCACATCTCCGCATATACTCTGACATTTGAAGAAAGGACTCCTTTATATAAATCACTTCAGAAAAACCTTGTAAAAAAAAATCCGGAATCTCTCGAAGGAGAGTTTTACGGTTTTGTTTCGGAAAAATTAATTTCTTCGGGATACGGTCATTATGAAGTTTCTAACTTCGCAAGGAAAGGCTTTGAATGCAGACATAACCTGAAGTACTGGAAGTATGAGAATTATGCCGGATTCGGACCTTCTGCGCATTCGATGAAAAACGGAATCAGAAGAAATAATTTCAGGAATATTCAGGATTATTATTCTTCGCTTGAAAAAGGGATTCTTCCGGTTGAAGAGAAAATAATTTTAACCCCGAAACAGAAAAAATCCGAATACATTATGCTTGCGCTCAGAAGTTCCGGTATCTATTATAATGATTACAGCAAGACATTCCCTGAAGATTTCAGGGAAGAATTCGGAAAACCGTTTGAAGTACTGCTTAAAGAAAATTTCGCAGAAAGCAATGAAGAAGGTTTTTTCCTGACGGAAAAAGGATATGCGGTTGCGGATGAAATTATCTCAAAATATTTCTGGACGTAATCTTTTACTGATGTTCCTGCTTTCCGAAATCAATCCTGTCCCCGTAAATTTTATTTGCCGTATAAATCGTAATAAGCACTACCGGAATTCCTCCGATCAGGTCTATTACATAATGGTATCTCAGATAAACTGTTGAAAACAGCATAAGCATGGAATACGGAAGATAAAAATAAAATGAATTTGATTTAATTTTATGAGAAAGATAAGTGATCAGAAGAATGATGATTGTATGACCTGAAGGAAATGCATCCCGCTGTGCATAAGCTTCCGGATCCGGAACATTCACCGGAATTGATTCGACAAAATTTATAAAATCCCTGATTTTTTCCGCAAAAAACAGTCCCGGCATTTCTGTATTCAGCAGATGAAATTCATGAAGAGTAAACCTCGGACCTACAGCAGGAATAATAACATAACCTATGAATGAAAGATAAAATCCGAAAAGAATCACAAACATAGCGTATTTCAGTTCATCATACCTGTGCCAGAGATACAGCTCCAGCGCATAAATTACTGGCATCAGATAAAACACTCCGTAAACAATCTGAAAAAACTCCACGGCATAAGGATTCAGATATCCAGCAAGAAACTGTGTGGGATTCATACCGAAAATCAGGTAATCTGCCTTTAGCAAAATTTCGTCATAAAGACCGTGATTCAGGCTGATCATAATAAGGTATATTTCCTTAAAACAAAAGAGTATCATCAGCACGGGATACCAGAATCTTAAAAATCTTGAAACAGACCTCTGACGCTTTTCGTTTTCAGTCTTTTTTTCATAATGCGAAACGAAATAAACAATAAGAATACAGAGAACAACATTTATAACGGGAATTAGAAATCTTTCGGGAGTTCTTTCGACAAAAATCAGACTGAACACGGAAATCATCACGAGAAACAACTGATTGGTAACATCGGGTATTTCCAGATATTTATAATTTGATTTAAATGTTTTAATCAATTTCAGTCAGGAATGTGTGAGCAAATATGTGGAAATCGTCATGAAGATAGTAATACCGATTACATCCTGAAAAGCAGTTTCAAACGGACCGGAAGTAATTGCCGGATCAAAGCCGATTTTTTTGGAAATCATCGGGAACATAGTTCCGACAATTCCTGCAATGTTTATTGATATGAACATAGACATTGCAACTGCAAGACCGAATCTTGATTTGTCAACTTCACTTAAAATATATCCGATAATTCCGACAGAAAGTCCTACTGCAGAACCAATCAGAAGATTTGTTTTAAACTGCCTTATCAGCGGTTCCCACCATCTGTCTATGTTTACATTTCCGGTATCAATCGCTCTTACCACAATCGCGGCAGACTGCAGGCCGGTATTGCCAGATATAGCCGAAATAATCGGCATAAAAGCGGCAAGCAGTATAACTCTTTCGATTATTTCGTTGTTTGATTTGATAACAAAAACAGCAATAAGTTCTATTAAAAGAGTTATAAGAAGCCAGGGCAGCCTGAGCTTTGCAATCTGAAACGGGGATTTCTTTTCAAGCTCTTCGGCATCCGTTCCAGCCATTCTTGCTACGTTTTCCGTATATTCTTCTTCGATAACGTCAACAACATCGTCTATGCTGATCTTGCCGATTACTTTATTTTCCGAATCAACCACAGGGAGGGATACTAGGTCATAGCTCTGAAAGATATTTGCAACTTCCTCCTGATCCGTTTCTGCTTCGACAGAAATCACATCACGGTTCATTATATCCTTCACAAGTTTATCCGGCTCTTTCAGCGCGACTATAAATCTTTTCAGAGAAATTATTCCGGATAATTTGTTTTCATCATCGACTACCCATACATTATAGAACTGATCCACTTCATCGGCTTTATCCTGAATTACTTTAATCGCTTCGGCAACGGTTTTATTTTCATTAACGGCGATATATTCCTTGCCCATAATACCGCCGGCGGTATTTTCATCGTAGCTGAGCAGTTCCTTGACTTCATGGTAGTCTTCCCTGTCATGCCTGTCAAGATTTTCAAGAACTTCATCCTTAACGTCAGTGTCAAGTTCAGATACAAAATCCGTCGCATCATCCGAATACATTTCGCTGACAATATCGGAAATTTTCCTGCCGCTTAATTTTTCGGTAATGTATTCCCTTCTGTCATCGCTGATTTCAAGTATAACTTCACTTGCCGTTTCATCATCTAGAAGAGAGAAAAGATAGAATGCATCGTCTTCCTCAAGATTTTCCACAATTACGGCAATATCAAAATCATACAGATCAGCTAGAATATTCTTCAGCGCAGCATCCGATTTTTCCCTGATAAGACCTGATATATCCTCGAGAAATTCGCTGTCAACTTCTAATACCGATTTATTTTTTTTATCTGATGCCAATTTGATTTTATTTTTTGAGAAGTGAATTTCAGAATTTCAAATTAAATATTCAGATGTGTTTAATCAATTGAAAATAAAAAAATAAATTCCGGATTTGACGTACATTGGATCGAAATGTTCTTAAACTATAATAAAAACTTTTAATCAATCAGACAATTAATCAAAATCTAAGCTGCTTTGATACAACCCCACTATGTCCTCCCCGTTGAAAGAGAGTGTCTTAATACTTCCATTTTAACCACAAAGCCACCAAGACACGAAGGAAATAAGTTTTGAAACGGTGATCTTTGTGTCTTCGGGACTTCGTTGATACAATATGACTGATTAACTTTATTAAAAGTTACTCTGATTCCTGCGCTGTTATTATCACCGCTGAATTAAGAATAGAATTATAAATGAATATATTATTGAGTAGATTCAGTATAAGTAAAAATGCAAACTCTTTTTTATAAAAAGGTTTAAACATTGTTAAAGTAATTTAAAAGTGAATTTTAAATCTGCGACATTAAAAAGGTTTGAATTCCATTTGAAAAATAATAATATTAAACTGGTTAAATAAATAATTAAATACTGTTATTCAGTTTTAATCTGACACGTTATTTAAAATATGATCGGGATGTAGATCAGTTGGTTAGATCGCACGTCTGGGGGGCGTGAGGCCGGCAGTTCGAGTCTGCCCATCCCGACTTTTCCCTTCTTAATACTTCACATAACTTGCATGACTAATCAAAGCAATTACAGAGAAAATGCTGATACAGTTACGGAAAAAGCGAAAATATTCAGCGTAAGAGACCTTCCGAAATCCGAGCGTCCGAGAGAGAGATTACTGGAACACGGTGCTGGCAAACTGTCTTCGCCTGAAGTGCTGTCATTAATACTGAATACCGGAACAAAAGGTGAACCCGTAATGATGCTGTCTCAGAAACTTCTCATGCAATTCGGCTCGCTCAGCGGAATTATGAATGCATCGATAGAAGATCTGAAATGTGTAAAAGGACTCGGGGAGGTTAAAGCAACTAAACTTATCGCCTGTTTTGAAATAGCAAGAAGAGCTTCAAGAGAAGAGACTGAATATATAAAAAAGACAGAATCCGAAAAGAAGAAATTCAGCGCAGTTACTTCACCGGATGAATTATACAAAATAGTCAAAGATAAAATCATTAATTTCTCAAAAGAACATTTTTATGTCATATCGCTGGACATAAGAAATAATTTTATCGGCATAGACGAGATTTCAGTCGGAACTCTGACTGCGAGTCTTGTTCATCCGAGAGAGACATTTGAATCTGCAATCAGAAGACATGCTGCACATATTATAATTGCGCATAATCATCCTTCAGGAGAAACAGATCCTTCGGATGACGATTTAAAAATAACAAAAAGGCTTGTTGATGCCGGCAGGATAATGGGAATAGAAGTCCTCGACCATATTATTTTTACAAATAACGGATACCTTAGTTTTAAGGAAAAGCTGCTTTTATAAATACTGAAACCGGATACAGGAAGAATTTAATTCTGAGAAAGAAAATCACACTTCGTCTTCTTCATCAAATTCGTCAAAGTCATCTTCGAATAAAATCATTGCCTGATAAAAGCTGCCGTCAGGTGAAATTGCAATCCCTCCTTCAGTTTCCCATCCTTCTTCGAAAAGATTATTTACTTTTTCCGTCAGTGCTTTATCATCTTCGGCTGATACGATAATGTATTCCATTTTTTTCTCCTGATTAAAATTTAATTGAATTTGAAACCGGTTGATTCACTGAATCTGATGTAAATTAATTAATATTTAATCAAATATAAACCACTTTTAGCAACACAGATAATGCCGGTATTCAGCGATGTTAATTATAATTTCAGATTAACTTAACACGGAATAAAAATAATATTTCTTTGTATTTCAGAACTAACTCATAATACCGTATCAGCAAATATTGCCGGATTTCCGGTATGTCCGGTGACTCAGACAGCGGTCAGAATAAACATATATCATAATATTATAAGTGATTTCATAAATGATATGAATGAAAATACCCTGAGATTTGTCAGAGATGAAAATTTTACAGTTGAATATGATAAACAAATTTGCGGCTGATATAAAATTCCGGAATAGTAAGCAAGGTTTATGTAATTGAAGGTCAGGATACTACGAGTGAAGGTCAGGAAATTGCGAGTGAAGGTCAGGAAAC
>JAEUSI010000098.1 GCA_016788375.1 Ignavibacteria bacterium
TCAAAAGATGAGTTACTTTAAAGTTACAATAAATGAATTGTTAAAAGCAGCCGAAGAATCAAATCAAAACTCTTCCGGCGGCTTTATGAATGAATACGGAAATGAATACATCATAACAGGGGTAGGAAGAACAACCGATATTTCTGAGATAGGAAAATCTGTGATAAAGACTACGGATGATTATCCTGTAAAGATCGAAGATGTTTCTGAGATTAAGATAGGATCTTCCACAAAAATAGGAGACGGTTCGATGAATGGTAATCCGGCAATCATAATGACAGTCATGAAGCAGCCTGCAACAAATACACTGGAGCTTACCGATAATATTGATGAAGTTGTAATAGATCTAAAAAAATCCTTACCGCCCGACATAAACATAAATACAAAAATATTCCGTCAGGCAGACTTTATTGATGCATCCATCAGCAACATAAACAAAACTCTGATAGAAGGTTCACTGTTTGTAATTATAATTCTGTTTATTTTTTTAATGAACTGGAGAGCTACATTTATATCTTTGATAGCAATTCCGCTTTCACTTATTGTAGCCATTCTAACTTTGAAATGGCTTGGACTGACAATCAATACTATGAGTCTTGGCGGTATGGCAATAGCAATCGGTGCGCTTGTAGATGATGCGATCATAGACGTTGAAAATGTTTTCAAACGGCTGAAAGAAAATTCGAGAAAGCCCAGGGGAGAGCGGGAAAATAAGTTAACAGTAATTTTTAATGCATCGGTTGAAATAAGAACTTCAATCATAAATGCAACCCTGATAATAATAGTCGCTTTCATTCCGTTATTTTTTCTTTCGGGAATGGAAGGAAGACTCTTAGCGCCGCTCGGTATTTCTTTCATGGTTTCATTATTCGCTTCACTTATTGTTTCAATAACTCTTACACCTGTACTTTGCAGTTACCTGCTTACAAACGACAGCATGCTGGAAAAACATTCTGATGAAAGCAGACTTGTGAAGTTTCTTCAGAAAATGTATTCAATCACACTTGAAAAAGTCATGAGAGCGAAAACACTTGTTCTTGGTCTTTCCATAGGCTTGTTTGTCATATCACTGATATTACTTTTTTCCCTTGGTCGAAATTTTTTACCGGAATTTAACGAAGGTTCTTTAGTGATAAGCGCTGTAAGTCTTCCGGGAATTTCTCTGGAGGAAAGCAATAAGATCGGTTCAGATATTGAAAAAACACTGCTGACTGTTCCCGAGATTTCAGTTACAACAAGAAGGACCGGTCGCTCCGAAATGGATGAGCATGCTCAGGGCGTAAATGCTTCAGAGATAGACGCTCCTTTTATATTAGAAGACCGGAGCAGAAAAGATTTTATGGAAGAAGTAAGAAAAAAATTAGCAACGATATCCGGAGCAAATATTACAATAGGTCAGCCGATAGGACACAGGATCGATCACATGCTTTCCGGTACAAGATCAAACATAGCTATTAAGATTTACGGCCAGGATTTAAACAACATGTTTTCAATTTCCAATAAAGTAAAATCTGCAGTTGAAGGCATTAACGGAGTTGTTGATATTTCAGTAGAGCAGCAAATTGAAATTCCACAGGTAAAAATAAAAGCCAAGCGCGAGATACTTTCGAAATACGGAATTACAATTGGTGAATTTACTGAAATGATTGATGTGGGATTTGCAGGTGAAAAAGTTTCAGAGGTCTTTGAAGGCTCTCAGAGATTCGATATTGTTTTAAGATTCGATAATAATAACAGGGGAAATATTGAGAATATTCGCAATGCAATGATAGACACACGCAACGGGGATAAGATTCCGTTAAGCTATGTAGCGGACATTGTTTCTTCCTCCGGACCAAATACAATCAACCGTGAAAATCTTCAGAGAAAAACCGTTGTCTCTTTAAACGTCAGCGGACGGGATCAGAAAAGCACTGTTGAAGAAATCCGTCAGAAAGTGGAAGCATCGATAAAGCTGCCTGAAGGATACAGTATTGAATACGGAGGTCAGTTCGAAGCAGAAGCAGAAGCTTCAAAGCGGCTGCTGGCAACATCATTTCTTTCACTGCTGATTATTTTTATTTTATTGTTTCAGGAATTTAAAAGCATGAAATTGTCAGCAATAATTCTCTTAAACCTCCCTCTTGCATTGATAGGAGGAATACTCAGCATTTATTTTACTTCCGGAATAATAAGCATACCATCCATTATCGGATTCATTACATTATTCGGAATTGCAACCCGTAACGGAATTCTTCTGATCTCTAGATATTCCTCTCTTCAAAAAGAAGGAATGAACCTTTATGATACAATCATAAAAGGATCAAAAGACAGATTAAGTCCCATACTTATGACTGCTCTGACTGCGGGATTAGCTTTAATACCTCTGGCAATCGCCGGTGATCTTCCGGGAAATGAAATTCAGAGTCCGATGGCAAAAGTAATTCTCGGCGGACTGCTGACTTCTACTCTTCTTAATTTACTGATAGTACCGGTTGTATATTACCTTGCAAACAAAAAGACTGAAAAATTTAATTCTAAAATAAAATTATGAAATCAAAAACAGCAATCTTAATTGCTTCAATATTTGTTTGTCTCATTATTAATTTTAATGCATTCTCTCAAAGTAATGTTGAATCTGTAATTAAGGAAATATCCGGAAATAATAAATCGCTCATTGCAAATGCGCAATTGCTTCAGTCAAAGAAACTTGAATCCAAAGTAGGGATCTCTCTTTATAACCCATTTATCGAGATCACGAATCTGTTCGGAGCTTCGGATAATAAAGGAGATCAGACTGAATTTAAAGTGATTCAGGCATTTGATTTTCCGACATCTTATTCCAAAAGAAATAAACTGTCCGATCTGAAGATGCAGCAGACAAATTTTGAACGTGAAATATTTCGTCAGAATGTTTTGCTTGAAGCAAAACTGATTTGCATGGAGCTTATTTATCTGAACAAAAAAAAACTGATATTGACAAGAAGGTCTGTCATAATAGAAAATTTATTTAATTTATATCAGACCAAATTAGAGAAAGGCGAAGGAAACATTCTTGACGTAAACAAAGCAAAAATTAATTTGCTTAATATTAAAACCGAACTTCTTGTACTGGAAAATGAAATAAATGAATTAAATCAAAGGCTTATTGAACTTAATGGCGGGAAATCAATTATTTTTAATGATACACTGTATCCGGTTACTCCGCCAATACCTGAATTTGCAACTCTGGAAAATACAATTGAAGAAAGTGATCCTTTAAGAAAATCATTACTACAGGAAAAACTTATTAATCAGGGTCAGATTGATTTAAGCAAATCTCTCAGTCTTCCGAAATTCGAAATCGGTTATTATTATCTCGGTTTGTCCAATCAGAACTTTAACGGTATTCATTTAGGATTTTCAATTCCTTTATGGGAAAATAATTACAGAACAGATTTCTATAAATCAAGAGTTTTATATTCCAATTTAGAAATTGAATCTCACAAAACCGAACATTATTATGAAATTAAACAGCAATATGACAAGTATGAAACTTTAAGAAATGCTTTGAATGAGTATCTCACTGTATTGGAATCATTAAAAAGTGAAGAACTCCTTATAAATGCGCTTAACGTTGGAGAAATATCAATCTTGGAATATTTTATAGAAGTAAACTACTATAATTTATCATACGACAAATTTCTTGAACTGGAAAAAGAATATAATAAAGTAGTAGCCGAATTGTTTAAGTACCAACTTTAAAAGTGTCCGGAATAATTAATTCAAATCAATAAAAGTGAATGTTAATCTAAGTCAGCTGTTAAAGCCCCTTGCCAATAAAGTATTTGCCCGGCTGTATTTTGCGCAAACTATCAGTTTATTGGGTGACGCTTTAACCTGGGTTGGGTTGGCTCTCCTTGCTTTTGAATTAGGCGGGACTGATGCAGCAACTATTTTAGCCACTTCACTGACACTTAGAGTTACCGCATTCGTAATTTTTTCTCCTTATGCAGGAGTGCTGGCAGACAGAATAGACCGCAAGAAAATTTTGTATGTCACTCATCTGGCACGGATGGTTATCGTCGGATTACTTGCATTTATCACAGAAGTGTGGCAGATATATGTGCTGGTTTTTTTATTAAATGTTTTTAACGGATTTTTTACTCCCACCTATAAAGCGGTTATTCCTCAGGTCATTAAAAATAAAGATGAATATGCTCAGGCAATTTCATTATCGAGCGGAACTTACCAGCTCCTTGGCGTACTTGGTCCGGGAATTGCCGGGGGACTTGCTGCAATTATAGGTATAAGAGAAATTTTTTTTCTGGATGCAATTACATTTATAACAGCCGCTATATTGATTTTTACTCTTCCGGGAAAACTGATAGTATCAGGACCTGACGACCAATTATTGAAATCTGATGTTTGGTCCGATGTCAAAAAAGGGACGAGAGATTTATTCAAAGATAAGCTGATCCGCTTTGCGCTTATAATGGAGTTTGTAGCTGCTATTGCAGGAGCTCAGATACTTATTAACACAGTTGGACATATCAAAGGCGCTCTTCAGCTGGGCAGTATTGAATACGGGTGGGCTATGTCAGCGTTCGGGATAGGTGCGACAATTGCGGCATTTAGCCTGGGCATTCTGAGTAAAAAATTCAAACAAACTACTTTTATTATTACCGGAGCATTTCTTATCGCCTTCTCTATTACTCCGGCAAATTATGTCGGGATATTTCCATTGATAGGGTTGTGGCTTCTTGCAGGTTTTGGACAAAGTTATGTTGAGATTCCTCCTCAAACACTAATTGCTGAAAGGATTCCAATAAATCAACAAGGGAAAGTTTATGGCGCTCATTTTGCATGGTCTCATTTATGGTGGGCAATCGCTTACCCGATCGCAGGTTTTCTTGGTACTGTTTATTTCAACGAAAATTTCCTGTTAGGAGGAGTGTTGTCTCTAATTCTTATTTTTATAGTTTATATAATATTCGGTAAAAAAATATTCTCTGGTGCATAATTCTGAAATTAATCTTGACATCAAAAATAATTTGAGAAGACCTTTGAATCTCACTAATTGAGAACTTCTCATATCTTCTTCGTCCTCTCCACCAGCATCGCAATATTTTCACCGATCGGATGCAGCCGCTCTTCTAGTGTTTGTTTCAGGTCCTCAAATCTGTCTAAATAATTCTTTTCAATCTCCAGCACCCGTTGATCTAACTTAGCTACCTTATCAGTATGGATCTTCCAGATGTAGGCTATCAAAGCCAGTACCGGTATCTGTGTAATAATTCCTGTTATTATATCAGTTGACATTTCTGTTCTTATTTATCTGTGTTAATTTACAACTAAAAGTATAAACATTTTAGAAAGATAATTTTATGTTGTTAAACTTCCCGCCTTAGAAAAATTGCCGTAAAAAATTCTTGAGCAATTACGTTAAGAAAAATTTCCCTGTTCGAAGAAAATTTGCAAACGCAAATTTTCAAGTTGAAAATTTTTTAGTAATTGTGAAAGAATTTCGGCAATTTTTCTACAGTTTACCTGCCTCGGGCATGGCGGACGACTTTTCTTTGCCAAGCTTTCTTTTGGTCGTTCAAAAGAAAGCGGTTAATTACAGTTAAAAATATTTCAAAATAAATCAAACATTAATCTTTCTATAAACCTCAATCACCAACCCCAAGTCAAACTCCTTAAACCTCATCTTCACATTCGGACTCAAACTACTGCTGTCAGCAACCCCTTTTATTTTATTGTACAAAGCAGCAGATACACTTTCCGTTTTCTGATCCATACCGTATGCCTCGTATTTCTTCAGCAAATATGATCCGGCAGCAAGCATCAGAACAGCTTCAGCAAGATCTGCCGGAACATTACACACTCTATAACTTTCTTTTAAAATTGTTCTGTCAAGGTTGCACGAAAGATTCAGAACTATATCAGATAAGATTTCACCAACTGTGTATTCAAAATTTCCTGTCACCAACCTGTCTCCAATCCTCAATTCTGTTTCGAACAATGTTTCATCACCTGAAATTTCTGAAGTACCGGCACTTCCACAAATTGTTCCTGCGCCCTTAATGTTCTTGTAACCGGCTTTGTATTTGATCCTGATGCAATGATCAGTTTCAGAGGAGTCTAAGTATAAAAGACTATTACCGAAAGTATAATTTTTCAGCAACCGGATTAATCCCCCGTTACTGCCTTCATAAATATAAACTGAATTTTTAACTGTATCTCCCGCTCTGTTTATTAATTCTTCATAATCTCCGGTTTCCGGATTAAATTCCTGCAGCTGTACTATCTCCCACACCGGCCAGTTTTTCAGATAAAGTTTATCGGAATTATTACCATTGAAATATTCTATCAGCTCACTGTATTCCAACTGCCTGTTACAAGCGCTGCTTATCCTGAAACTCGCCCGTCTGATCAGATTTTGTAAATAATGATCCTGCGAATTATCGCCGGTGTCTATTCCGAGAACTTCTTTTATGTCTGTTAATGTGACCATTTAAGATTTTAATAACCATAAGCTAATTCCACTTCCCATATAATTTGCACCGAACTAAATTCTGATTAAATCCCAAATCCGAATTCCCCAATCCCAAATCAAAAGGTTATGCCCCAATCGAAGCCAACCTCGCCTCCAGATCCCTCTTCGCTTTCAGAACTTTCTCCGCAGCTGACTCTGTCTCGAGATAAGTCCCCTTCAACTGATCCACTCTCTTATCGGGTAATCCGACTACTGCCTGCCCGGGTTCAAACTGTGCCCCGTCTTCCCAGAACCTCTCAATACATATATATTTTTTCTGCTCCGCCATAATTTTATTTTAATTTAGTTTTTGAAATGTTATTAATGGTTATTTATTGTAAAAAATTTTATTTAAGTAAAAATTAAAACGTTGAATTCACCCCTCCCAACCCTCCCCCAAAGGGGAGGGCTCATCTAAATTATATTTACAGACATTAAAAAATTCCATTCGTAATGTAAAATTTGCAACGTTCTACACTCATAAAACACTTTTATTACAATACTAGCTGGTATAAAACCCTCCCCAAAAGGGGAGGGCAGGGTGGGGTGGTCGTAATTTGAAACTTGAAACTCGTAACTGATAATTCGTAATTCCCAATTGAATTAAGGTCCCGTAACCATCTTCACATAAGCATCTCCCATGATATGCTGAATATCAAACCTCTCCGAAGTCTTAACAAATAACAGATCCTTCTCAAAAGCACTATTACCACCCACAACCGCCGAGTCTGACATTCTCATAAGCATACCTTTTCTTTCTCTTAAAACACTCCACCAGAGATTACCAAAAAGAAGTATTGGTCTGGAAGATCCTGCCGTCCCGTCATTAAGCTCTTCGCTCAGGTTGAATTTATATCCCAAAACTTCTTTCGTCTTCCATACTCTGTCTGTATCGAACATAGGTCTTCCCTGCCCGTCAACAAGAGACAAAATAATGTTCAGTATTGCTCTGTGCATGTAAAATTCCGGAAAGGAGTTACCGAATTTCTTCAAACCCACACTTCGGATCGCAGTCATCATAGATAGAAGTTTTACCCAGGTCATAGTGTTCGGGTTCTGTCCGGCTAACACAACTGAATTTATTGATCCCGCGCTGAATGCTCCCGTTATTGGCGATCCGATACCAAGAAATCCCTGATTGTCTTCTTTCTGTGACATTGCCGAAGCAGTTATCTCGGCAAGTTCCGAAATTATATCCACATCTTCATCATCATACAGTTCCTGCGACAGACCGGTTACTACATCAAGTTTCTTTGCAGTCCATACAATCTGTGAAAAAGTCGGATTCGATTCCGTTGCAGCTGCAGCTTCATTCGTGAATGTAGCTGTCACACCTGATAAAAGCTTCGGTTGCTTGAAAGTCTTTCCTCCCATAGTCTTCACCCTGCATTTTTGTCTGAAGAGACCATAATCATTGAGAAGTTTAATAACTTCCATTTCATATTCATCCGGAACAAGAAACCCGCCTTGCGAATCCGCTCCTTCAGTATTCAGAGCTTTTGTGAATACAACATTCTTAAGAAACTTCCTGAACTTCATATTATCTACCTGCCTCTGTGACTTCCCGTGCTTCTCAGTCTCAGTAAGTTCCGCCTCCGGCAGCTTCATGTATTTCCTGTCAACTTTATCCGTGTATTCCTTCAATGCCGTATTAACTGTATCACCTATAATTCTGGCAAAGTCTTTCATAGACAATTTCACTTCACCCGCATTGTTTTCAATATCAAGAGTTTCCTCATCTTTCCCTTCTTTTTGCCCTTCCTTTTGCGTAACACCAATAACACCAATGTTTGCAATAGTCAACAACCCGATACTTCCCCCAAAGGAAAAATCAAAGGGAATCGAAAGTATAAGAAAAACTCCAAGCATACCAAAAACCCACGCATACTTCTTAAGATTCATTTCTTTCTCCTGTTTAGATTAATTTAAATTGTTAATAAAAATTTTTTATTTAATATATAAATCAGTGTAATCTGATTAATCATTTTAATCAGCGGTCAAACCTTCCCCAAAAACCTGTTAATAGCCCCGGAAACAATCTCAGGAATCGATTCAATAAACTGCTTATACTGCTGATCCTTTATCTGTTTTATATCTCCTGCAATTCCCGCAAATTTACCGGAAAAGTCACTGCTGATTATTTCTATTTTTGACTCAAGCTCTTTTTTCATTTCTGCAACGTCAATTGCACCTTCTATCTTCCTGAGTCTGATACTGAGTTCTTCAATGATCTTGTCCCTCTCGCTGTTGAAGTATTCATTCGTCAATATCCCTTTCATTTCCTCACTGCGTAATTCCTTATACATCAGATTCACCGCATCCGGATTTGCAGGTATGATCACAGCAGAATACTCCAGCAATTCCCATTCATTAAAATAATCAGCTCCGTTCTTTGATTCAGGCACAGTCAATGGCATCCATCCTACGCTCCAGGTGTTCATAAATCCTTCCTTATTAAAAATCATCACATCATTCGCAAGCGGCGTATCCGCGAACTTAGTCTTAGCCACAACTCCATGTTCCTCTACAGCTCTGTACAAACTCTTCCCGATTATCGCCTTAGACGGCTCAGGTGTAGAAAAGAATCCGAGATTATGAGAGTATAGCACAATAGGATTCTTAGAATAATTCTCATCAAACATGCCTTTCGGATTCAGTATTTCACCGTACCGGTCTATCGTATCAGTTGATATATAATGCTTAATTGTCCTCTCTGACTCATTAAAATCTTTCTTCTCACTTACAAAAATCTTTTTCTGAATTTTCATGATTTTATTAATTAAAATTAAATGATCTCTACTCAGTGTTCTTGCGTAAATGCATTATTAAACCATAATTCTAAATTCTAAAAGAACCCGCCTATGAAAAATTGCCGTTAAAAATTCTCGGAGCAATTGCGTTAAGCAAGAATTTCCTGTCTGACGAACCCGACAGTGTTTTTCTGTCGGGTGAGGAGTTGAAATTCTTGTAGCAATTGCGCAGAGAATTTAGGCAATTTTTCATCAGCGGGCGATTTTTCTTTTGCCAAGCTTTTCTTTTGATCGATCAAAAGAAAAGCGGCAATTATCACTTGTCTAAATTTTAAAAGAACATTTATACAAAATGTGAATTCATAACACGCTACGAAGTGGTGGCTAAGCCCAAAATTATTTCTTCGACCCCGTATAATAAACCGGAATAATCAACTCATCCGCTCTCGGATCATTCGACCTCTCATAATTGCGTTGCTGCCTTATCTCATTCCTCGTCACCGTTCCCGTCTCCAGCAGCATTCGCTCAAATTGAATCTTAGTCTTCTCATCTTCTGCAGTCGCAAATTCCCACCTGAGCTCGAACTTCTTATTATAATTCTTCTTAATGAAATTATCATAAGGCGTAAATATAAAATTAGATAAAGGCAGGATCGTGTTTACAGTAAAGCTTTGCAGCGAAGCGTAAGCATTCGCATAATTCACCTGATCCGTAATCGCCATTATTACTTTCGGAACGCGGAAAATACTGAAGACCTCATCCCTGACAGCAAGTCTTGATTTGATATAGTCAACCTCCTTCGGATTGTCCTGATATTTAGATCTCTTGATCCCGCCTTCAAGAATTGTCATCTTTCCGGATTTCTCCGGACCTCTGAATCTCTGTTGCCATTGCTCTCTCAGTCTGTCAAAAATATCGTCGCTGAGCTTCTTTTCTGTTTCAAGGAAGAAACCCGGACGCGCATCATTTCGGTAAAAGTTGCTTTGATATCGTGACTGGTAAAAGTCGCTTAAGAGCGTATCTGCAAGCGCAGATATAGTTGCCTTTCCTTTCAGGTTGTTGACCGGATCAGGCAGTCGGAAATGAATGATTTCATCAGATGTATAAATTATTTCTTTTCCCTTGTCTGAATATTTATAAATGAATCCCGAATGATCCCGACTATACTCAATTCTTACACGCTCAGGATTCAGTAGCAAAATCTCATCCGGCATGTTTAATCTGTTCCTGACAATATACCCGTAAGCATTTCCGAATAGATCGAGATGAACTATAGTTAAATAAAGTATATCCCTAAAAGTCTGCCCGTATATATTTACGCTCTTCATCAGATCAAGGAAAGGGTGATTAATCCGTTCTTCTAACTTTTTTCCGTTTCTTTCATACAAATAAACTTCCGCCTTAGCGACATTCTCAGCTCTGGCATTTATGCATGAATAAGCAAATGACCTGTAATATTTAAATATACTGTCAAAGTCATTGCTTCCAAATACGTCTCTCCAAACTCCGGATTCGGTTAAAGAGAAAGAAGCTCTTTCCGGCGACGGTAAGATGCTGTCACTTTGCCTATTAAGAAAAAGGTTTTTTAAAATGCTCAGAGACTGCTTTAACATGTTAGTATATTACTAACTTAAATAATTAAGTATATGTAATATACAAACATAAGAATAATAATTTTAAAATCAAACAGGAAAGTTGTAGAAAACGAAATTTATAGATTCTATTTAAGTCATCTCTTCATATAAACAATTTGTGCTATAAGTATTTAGCATGGAACATTGAATTTATCATCTCATGACTTCCAATCAGGAGTCCAACATAAAACATCATTTATTCTAAAGCATTAATTCTTAATAATGTTAACACATTTGACAAAATATTACTTATTCAATTGTATTATTATATGAAATTTTGGAAATTATAAAAATTTAAATCTATTTAATTCCATGGAAAACTTATTATACATTTTAATAATTACAATATTGATTTTGATTATTCTGATATATCTTATAATTTCAATTAAATCAATTGTTGTTTTAAATGAAGAATTACTGAAAAAATTATCATCTATAATTGAAATGAATTCTGAGAAATCAGATTTGATTTTAAAAAAACTTGATGATACTTCTAAAATTTTAGCAAATTGGTGTAAAGAATCAGCAAGTTTAATTGTGCAAATGAAAGACTCAAATAGAAGTGTTGTTCAAGATTTAAATTTAAATTTACATTCTCAAATTGATAACATTAATAAAACTGTTTCTGAATTAGATAAAAATTTATCAAACCATATAAAAGAATTATCTTCAACACTAAAAGATAAATTGGAGAACAATAATAAAATAATTGATGAGGGACTTGTTAATATAGATAAAACTTTAAAAGAAACTAT
>JAEUSI010000099.1 GCA_016788375.1 Ignavibacteria bacterium
TTAAGCATACAGTATAAACTTTCCATGTACTATCCGGATTATCCGAATTCTGAAAATATTACTTTAAGAGAAATGCTTGATATGACAAGCGGAATTCCGGATTACATAATGGATCCCGGAGTACTGAACAGCTTTGTCTATGACAGAACGCATAAATACACGCCGGAAGAACTTTATGAAATTACAAAAAAGATGAAGCCTGAATTTCCTCCCGGCAAAGGATGGGAATATTCAAACGGAAATTATAACATTCTCGGAATGCTGATCGAAAAACTGACCGGCAGAAAAATTAAGGATGAAATTGATGCAAGAATTATAAAACCTCTCGGACTGAAAAATACCGTTTTTCCGGTAACAGCTGAAATGGATGGACAGTACAGCCACGGATATTTTAAAGATACATTAAAGAAAGAATTAACGGATGTAACTGTTATTGATCCTTCCATCACCTGGGCTGCGGGATGCATGATTTCGGATTTTGACGATCTTGAGATATATGTGAAAGCGCTTGTCAACGGTACAATGATCAGCAAAAAGTCACAGGAAGAAAGGCTCACTTATGCTGATACCAAAATTTCATTTGTAAAATACGGACTCGGAATATTTACCATTGACGGATTTATCGGACATAACGGAGGAATTACCGGATACAATACAACAATGTTTTATAATCCCGAACTGAATACTACGACACTTGTTTCTGTTAACGAATTTAACGGAGACAACGGAATGGCTGATCATATATTCGGCGAACTTATGAAAACACTTTACCCAGAAAAGAATTTATTTAACACAAGCAAATAAAAAAGTTTATGACAGAAGAAGCAAAAAAACAGATTGAACTCCTTACGGATAAAGTAATCGAAATCAGAAAACACAGAAAAGACGAAGATCTTGAGCTTGTAGATACGGAGAATTCAAGAAAATTCAAATCAATGATAACGGACAAGATAATTCCGATGATAAAGGAAGCCTCGATTATTATAGGAAGATCGGGTTGTTCGCTTCATTGTTATTCAAACGAACTGGCAGTTATCCGCGATCCGAAGAAAAGAATTTTTATACAGATACTGTTTTATCCTTACGGACACAGCAAAATCACTCTCGGAGTGAATGCCCCGTTTCTTCAGTTTGCATACAGTCCGGTAAAGGAAAATATCAAGATAACCGAAAAGCTTTCGATTAAATCTGATGAAGCGAGAGTTAAATTAGATGAAATTGAAATAGATGACTTTGCAGTAGAGAAGATTGAAAAATATATTATAAGTTTTCTTCAGGATACAGTAAATTTCAATTCATAATAGTAAGTTATGAGATCAGAATCAATTCTCGCCGTATTTCTGCTTCTGCCGGCGGTTTTATATTCACAGATTAATCCCGAATGGATACAGCGATACAACGGAGAAGGCAACGGCTCAGATGAGATATACGCAATGGTCGCGGATAATTCTGGAAATATTTATACAGCGGGCAGAACAACGGTTACGGGAAACGGATTTGATTTCATAGTGCTTAAATACAGTTCGTCAGGCGTTTTGATCTGGTCAAGAACATATAACGGAACAGGAAACGGATTTGACTTTGCAAATGCAATAGCTGCAGATAATTCCGGAAATATATTTATAACCGGAGAAAGCACAGGTTCAGGTTCAAACAAAGATTTCGTTACAATTAAATATAACTCTTCGGGAAATGAAGAGTGGGTATGGAGATATAACGGAGCGGGGAACAGCGTGGATATTCCTTCATCGGTATCGGCTGATTTAAACGGAAATTGTTATGTAACCGGAAGCACTTTCGGCAACGGGACATCATTTGACTGCGTAACAATTAAATACAGTTCTGACGGAACTCAGGAATGGATTAACATTTATAACGGTCCCGGAAACAGTAACGATGCCGGTAATTATATATCAGCCGACAATTACGGAAATGTATATGTAACCGGCGAGAGTTTCGGAGTATCGAGTAATTTCGATTATGTGACAATAAAGTACAATTCATCCGGAAATGAAATCTGGAACAGGAGATACAATACATCACTGAATGCGAGAGATATAGGCAGAGCGCTTGTAATTGACGGATCGGAAAATGTAATTGTTACGGGCGAAAGCGTCGGTTCCGGAACAAACAGTGATTATGCGACAATAAAGTATGACTCATCGGGAACTGAATTGTGGGTGAACAGATATACCGGTCCGGCAAGCAGCAGTCCTGATGAAGCGAGGGCAATTACTTCAGATGAAAACGGCAATATAATTGTAACCGGAATAAGCGTAGGAAACCTGACTTCATATGATTTTGCCACCGTAAAATATTCTTCAGCCGGAACTGAATTATGGGTTCAGAGATACAACGGACCGTCAAACAGTTTCGATGAAGCAAGTTCGGTAACCACAGATAACCAGGGGAATGTTTACGTTTCGGGATTAAGCTTCAACACCGGAACTATGGATGATTTAGTTGTAATAAAATACAATCCGGACGGAGCGCAGCAATGGCTTCACAGATATAACGGGACTGGAAACGGAAATGATAATTCGGTTTCAGTAATTCATTACAGCCCGGGAAGTTTATATGCTTGCGGTTCGAGCACTGGTGCAGGCACAAATTTCGATGCAATTCTTATTAAATATTCCGAACTGACAGGTACCGGCAATACTTCATCTGCAAGTCTTCCCGGAAATTACAAACTTCATCAGAATTATCCGAATCCGTTCAATCCGTCTACAAAAATAAAATACGAATTAAATTCTGAAGACGGAAATTCCGTAAGCCGGAATTTTGTATCGCTGAAAGTTTATGACATTACCGGAAATAAAATCCGTACGCTGGTAAATGAATATAAAAATGCGGGGAATTATGAATCTGATTTTTCCGCTTCAGATATTCCTGCGGGAATATACTTCTGCAAAATGACTGTTTCGGATGCTGAAAACGGAAACATAAAATTCAGCGAAGCAAGAAAACTTATATTGCTGAAATAAACTCAGAAACTGACATAGACGACAGTTTTAAATGAAAAGAGCTGCGCATAGGAAGCCCTTTCAAGAGCAAGCGCATTGGAATTATTTCCGTTAATTTTGAAATAACTGTAATCAAGTTCGGTATAAGCCGACATATAATCCGACAGACTGAACTGAGCCCCGATACTTCCCGTAAATCCGGGAAGCCATTTTGATTCCGCAAATGTTCCCAGATACTGATAATAAACATTATAATAATACTCGTTGTCATAAAAATAAACTTTTCTGTAACGGTCGTATTCTTCAGAAGTATACTGAACAGCAGCTCCTATTTTCAGATAGACTCCGTCTGAACTGTAACCCGACGAATGAAGCTTCAGAGAAGCAGAAAGCGGCACGGCATAAAGCGATGAGACAGAATTCCGGTCAACATAATTTTTTTCGCCGATATTTCCGTATTCATACTGCGGATCGACTCTGCCGTTGGGATGAAACAGAAAAGAGGAAGCAAATTCCAGAGACAGATTTTCTTCAAGCCTGAATCCCAGCACTGCATCTACTTCCAGGGGAGACCAGATTGTATAGTCATCTTCATAATAGTATTCATTGTAATCATAATAATCATAATAATCATCGTCATACCCGGACAGAACTCTCATCTGATAAGCATTTCCGAAATATCCTCCTGCATAACTTGAAAGGGCAGTTCCGAATCCGACATAAATATTATCGGCAGGAGACGAGTACTGAGCTTCCGAAATTCCCGCATGGAAAGTCAGAAACAGCAGTGCAGCAAGATATTTCATAAGATTTATCATACCGGAATTCATTTACAGAAAATTAACACTTATCCCTGCAAAATTAAACTTAGTTTTAATTTACCCGGAAAGAAGAAAGTAAATACAATTTCCGGCGATTCGCATAAAATTCCATTTTTACATTAAGGATGATTTTTCAAATTGTTTTTACAAGCGCCTATCATTATTTTCAGGCTGCAAAGCTCAAATGGCGGAACTGGTAGACGCGCTGCATTCAGGGTGCAGTCTTTGTATGAAGGTGGGGGTTCGAGTCCCCCTTTGAGCACAAAAAAAATAAATTAAATAATGAAAATTGAAAAAAATTTGGAAATTAAAAACAAATCTTTCGCCGGACCGGTCTGCCCAAAATGAAGATATAGACAGAAGATTTTTATACGATGATAAGTTTACTGAAATGTGTGATGACATCATTGCTCACACAGATGACGAGAAAATAAAACTATTCGCAATCAGATGTAAAAACGCCTCTCTGAATTTAAGAGAAAAATTTAAGTTTGATAAATTCAGGGAAGAAGTCCGGCAGATGAAGGCGAATATACAGCTTCCTGACCTTGCGCTTCAGCTTCTTTATTCCAGAGGAATTACCGATTACCATAAAATGCTTAAATTTTTCAAGCCGACGCTTGATAAAATGTATGATCCATTTTTAATGAAGGACTGTGACATTGCATGTGACAGGATAATAAGGGCAATAGAGGATAATGAGCAGTTAATGATACTCGGTGATTATGACGTTGACGGAACGTGCGGCGTATCCATGTTTTATCTGTTTCTGAAAAAACTGGGACTCGACGCAGAGTATTATATTCCGGACAGAATAAAGGAAGGTTACGGAATATCAAATCAGTCGATAGATTATGCAAAAGAAAAGAATATAAAATTAATAGTAGCAATAGACTGCGGAATTACAGCCGAAGAAAAAGTAGAATATGCAAAAAGCCATGGTATAGAATTTATTATCTGTGATCATCATCAGCCGCCGGAAAAAATACCCGAAGCACTAGCCGTAATGGATCCGCAGAGAATTGATGACACATATCCTTTCAAATACCTGTGCGGAACGGGTGTGGCATTCAAGCTGGTTCAGGCGATTTCACTGAAACTCGGCAGAACTGAAATTCCTCCGACGCTGATTGATCTTGTGGCAATTGCAACCGCATCGGACATTGTTCCTCTTACGGATGAAAACAGAATACTTGTAAAGGAAGGATTTGAATCTATCAACAACAATCCGAGACTATCCATAAAGATTCTCATAGAATCGAGCGGACTTAAAGTAGGAAATCTTAATACGGGCAATATAGTATTTACTGTTGCTCCGAGAATTAACGCAGTGGGAAGATTAGGCGATGCGAAGAGGGCAGTAGAACTTCTTACCTGCGAAGACGATGAAAAGATAAAGGAATTTGCATTTATACTTAACAATGAAAATCAGAAAAGACGCGGAATTGACAAGACAATAACCGATGATGCTTTTAACATGCACGAAGAAATTCCGGATCTGAAAAATCAGAATTCGATAGTAATACACAATGAGAAGTGGCATCCCGGAGTAATCGGTATAGTTGCAGCAAGACTTGTGGAAAAGTATAATCTTCCTTCCATCGTGCTTACGACAGTAAACGGAGTTGCGAAGGGAAGCGCAAGGAGCATTAATTCATTCAACATATACGAAGCACTGAAAGAATGCCAGGATCATCTGATACAGTTCGGCGGGCATTTTCATGCGGCGGGACTAGAGATTGAGATTGACAAGATAGAGGATTTTAAAGAATCCTTTAACAATATTGCCGTAAGGGATATAACGGAAGATCAGCTTATACCGGAAATAGAGGTAGATTCGGAAATTACATTTGAGGATCTTACTTCGAAATTCATAACGATACTTTCCTTCTTCGAGCCGCACGGACCGGAGAACATGACCCCGGTATTTATGACACGGAATTTAGTTGTATCCGGAACGCCGAGATTTACAGAAAAGTCAAATACGCATATATTCAGATTAAAGGATGAGGAATCAGACATTTCATTCGATGCTGTATTTTTCAATTCGCTTGAATACAAAGCGCCTGAGAGCAACGGTTCTGCGGGCAAAAGCAAAACAAATCTGAGGGAAAAGATTATGGAAGGAAATTATTTTGATGTCTGTTATTCCGTTGACAAGAATATGTGGAAGGGCAGGGAATACGTTAAACTCAGAATAAGGGATATTAAACCAACTGAATTTTAAAATAATATTACGGAGAAACAAATGTCCGGACATTCCAAATGGGCAACAATCAAGAGAAAGAAAGCTGCAACAGATTCCGCCAGAGGAAAAGTTTTTACGAAAATCATAAAGGAAATAACCATTGCATCGAGAGACGGAGGCGGGGATCCGGATGCAAATCCGAGATTAAGGCTTGCAATACAGACTGCAAAGAGCAGTAATATGCCGCAGGACAATATTACGAGAGCGATTAAAAAAGGAACGGGTGAGCTTGAAGGAGTGAAATACGAGGAGATTACATATGAAGCATACGCGCCTCACGGAATTGCGATGATTATAGAAAGCGTGACTGATAACAAGAACAGGACAGTTGCCGAACTCAGGCATTCGATTTCAAAAGCAAACGGAAATCTCGGGGAATCGGGTTCGGTAATCTGGATGTTTGAAAGAAAAGGAGTAATAAATGTCGAAAAGGAAAATGTAAAAGAAGATGAGCTGATGGAAGTCATACTTGATGCAGGGGCAGATGATCTTAAATCAGAAGGAGATTATTTTGAAGTTATTGCTTCTGTGGAAAATTTCGAAAAGGTAAGAAAGGCAATAGAAGAGAAATCATATAAAATCGAGAGCGCTTCGCTTCAGTTCATGGCAAAGGATCTGCTCGGAGTAAGCGGTAAAAAATCGGATGATGTAATCAGATGCATTGAAGCTGTTGAGGACAATGATGACGTGCAGAATGTATATACAAATGCGGATTTTCAGGATGAATAATACTGTAACCGGAAAATGAGAATAATCGGCATAGATCCCGGAACATCCGTAACCGGAATCGGCATAATAGAGATTAAAGGCGGAAAAGCTTCGCTTCTGAGTTACAGCACGATTAATCTCAACTCCAAATCCCCGCTTCCCGAAAGACTGAAGATTATATACGACAGTTGTCTTGAATGCATATCAGAATACAAGCCGGATGAATTTGCAATTGAAACAGCTTTTTACGGCAAGAATATACAGTCAACACTGAAACTCGGACAGGCAAGGGGAGTAGCGATAATAGCAGCGCTTAATTCCAATCTGAAAATTTCAGAATATTCTCCGAGGGAAATCAAGAAATCGGTTACTGGAAACGGAGCATCTTCGAAAGAGCAGGTTCAGTATATGATAAAGACAATACTGTCCGTGAATAAGAAAGAAGAAATGCCTGTTGATTCATCTGATGCAGTTGCAGTAGCACTCTGTCATTATTTCAGCAGGCAGAATGCGGCTTCCGCCGGTTACACAAAAAGCCGCAATTCCTGGAAATCATTCGCCGAAAAAAATCCCGGAAGAATAATATCAAAGAAAAGTTTAAGATGATTGCATTATTAAAAGGCAGAGTAATTTCAAAAAACAGAAACGAGATTATACTAGACGTCAGCGGAGTCGGATATCAGATATTCATTTCAAAAAAAGTATCGGAACTGATAGAAAGCAGACTCAATGAAGAAAGTCCCGAATTTCAGATACATACATTTCTAGATGTAAAAGAAAACTCGCTGACACTGTACGGCTTTACGGATGTGAAGGAAAAGGAAATGTTCAGACTGCTGGTATCTGTAAACGGCATCGGACCGAAAATGGCTCATACAATACTGTCGAATGTTTCATTTGAAGAAATAGTGAGTCTTATCACCGGAAGTTCTTTTATGCCTAATGTAAAAATTCCGGGAATAGGTTCAAAAAAACTCGAACTGATTTCAATGACTCTTAAGGATAAAATATACAGGATAGACAAAGACGCTGATATGAAGGAAAGTGTTTCCGGCGCTGCGGTAAAATCCGATTCAGTAAGATTCGAAGCACTCAGCGCGCTGATGAATCTCGGATACCTGAGGAATGAAGCGGAAAAAATTATCAGGGAAGTTCTGAAAACGAATGAACCTTCCAAGGATCTTACTACGGAAGAAATAATCAGAAAAGCACTTGAGTATATTTCAAAATAAAATTTTTAAAATATAGTTAATATGAACGACAAACATCTGGAAGAAATCTGGGGAAAGATCAGACTACTTATGAAGTCTCATCCGTGGCACGGGGTTCCGATAGGAAAAGAATTTCCGAAGATAGTAACGACGTATATTGAGATAGTTCCTACGGATACTGTAAAATATGAAATCGAAAAGCAGAGCGGATTTTTGAAAGTTGACAGACCGCAGAAATATTCGAATATATGTCCGACGCCGTACGGATTCATTCCGCAGACATTATGTTCCGTGAATGTAGCGGATTACTGCATGGAGAGAACCGGCAGAAAGGAAATTATCGGTGACAATGATCCTCTTGATATATGCGTTATAACCGAGAAGGTGCTTAATCACAGCAATATACTTCTTCAGGCGATTCCGATCGGCGGGCTCAGAATGATAGACAACAATGAAGCCGATGACAAAATAATTGCAATAATGAAAGACGATGCTATATTCAGCAGATGGAAGGATATTGCGGACTGTTCGGATTCATTTGTTGAAAGGCTGAAGCATTATTTTCTTACATATAAGGATGCTCCCGGATCGGAAGGTAAGAGATGCGAGATTGTGAATGTTTACGGAAGAGAGGAAGCGTACAAAGTAATTGAAGCGAGCAATAAGGATTATCTGAATAAATATTCCGATTTAAGCAATCTGCTTGACAGGGAAGGTATTTAATTATTTCCCGCCGTAACGTATAATTTTAATTTTTTCTTCTGTAATAAGCGAACTGCCGATCATATCTGTTTCCTCAAAAACCTTTTTAAGCGATTCGATTTTTTCTTCTGTGTCCGCAATCTCGATTACGACAGGAAGATCGGAAGAAATATCAAGAAGATCCGAAGACCTGATTTTACTGGCTTTACCGTAACCCGTAATGCCGCGAATTACAGTCACGCCCGAATAATGATTTTCCCTGAGATAACTTACAATATACTGATAAAGATTCTTACCTTTGAATTTATCGCTTTCGCCTATAAAAATACGGAGCAGTAATGCAGTTGATTCTTTTTTCATGATTTATTTATTGATTAGAATGCCGAGTTCCTTCCCGAGATAAACAGCAAAGATACAGAGAAACAGATTAAGGAAAATATTGAGAGAGAAATAGAAAATCTCAGACAGTTCAGCCAGACGGAATGATTCGTAAGCAAAAGTGGACATAGTCGTAAATGCGCCGATAAAACCGATTGTGAGAAAGTCTCTGAGTTCGGGAGAAATATTCCTTCCTGAAGTCAGGCCGTAAACAATGAATCCGAGAAGAAAACTTCCGGAGACATTAACGATGAGAGTTCCCAGAGGAAAAGAAGGGAAATAGCTGCCAATAAACCGTGAAGCAAGAAACCTCGCAACAGCTCCGAGAAAACCGCCAATTCCTATATACAGAATCTGAATCAAATGCTGTTTTTTTAACTCAAAATAAATATAAGCCGGGAATATTTGAAGTGCTTTATTATTCTGATAACTCCGGAGGTAAGTTAACAAAGTATAGACTTTATTATAGAGTTTACACTCGTTCTCAATCTCCTGATTGAAAACGTATTTCTTTCACGTTTCCGCAGGGTGCTTCGCAGTTAATTTACTCCGACATTAATTAGTACAAATGCGAAGTCACACTGCGGGGACAGAGATTTCTTTTAGAGTTTCAGCTTTCCTAAGCTGCGCGCTCCGCAGAGCCTGCTTTGCGGCAAGGCGGCCAAAAGAATAGAAGCTGACAGGAAGAAAGGGAAAATCAATCTCATGCAATCCCGGTTTTCTGCTTGTAAAGGTATTCCAGATAAAGAGCAGAGACAGGAACAGCGAAGGGATAAATTGTCCAGACGGTTCTGCCGTCAGCCCATGCGCTGAAAAACGAATATGCATACAGCAGAAGAGATGTAATACAGCCTGTATAAAAGCATAAATACTTTTTCCTTTTGTCCGGAGGAAATTTAAAATAACTGAAAAGAGCAATCAGACCCGGAATGCCGAAAGTTAAAACAAAACTCAAATAAGCCTTTACCCTGAAAATATTCTGACTGAAAAATCTTTCATCAGGAAGCCAGACATAACTCTGCGGAACACCCGGAGCATATTTCCTTAATAAAAAAACCGTCAAAGAATAAATCAGCAAAAACAAAAAAACAAAAACATAACTGCCGGTGGTTTTATACTCTTTTGAATAAATAAAAGCAATCAGAAAAGGAAGAATAATAATTATCTTTTCCGAAGCAAGCACACCTGTAATAAGAGTGATAACAGCCGGAATCCGTTTTCTGGAAATAATAAAATAAATTAAAGCCAGCATTAATCCTATAACAGTGCCGTCAATATAACCGGAAGTTGTATAATAGAATACCGGAAAAGAGAAAATAAACATCAGACATCCAGCTATTCTGAACTGAAATCCTGTATAAGTTTCACACATAATAAGATATAAAAACAGCAGTCCGGAAATCAGAAAAATAAGATTTACCAGATTCAGTGAAGTCAGTGGTTCAAATGGCATTAATGATGCGAGAAACGGTACAAGCACTCTGTATGAATAAGGAGCTGTAATTTTATCTTCACCGGTTCCGTTTCTGAAATATTCAATATAATTCCTGTAAATCATAATATCGAAAGGAAGACCTTCATAAAGTTCTTCATTTCCCGCAAAGTGTTTGACAGGTCCGTAATCCGCCCTGTCAAATCTTGGGATGCAGACTGTAATCAGACAGACAAGAAGTATTATAAAAATAATGTATTTGTATTTTTCGGTAATATATTTTCCGGAAAGTTTTAGCAGGTAATTCAACTTCTGTTATTTTTATTTTGACGGAATAAAATTAGATTAATTAAACTTAAAAGTATATTTATTTTCAGCGGAAGCTTAAGAATCTCTGTGTCAATTACTATCAGAGTTAATCCAGGTTCTTTATAAATACATTTCCTTCCCAGGCCGGAGTTTGGGAAGGAGTGTTATCAAAGACAGCAAACTTTGAATCTTTGAGACTTTGAGGCTTATTCTTTGTTTTCACAGACACTCTTTTACGTTTCTGCTGAGTCCCTGCATTCAATATGCTCTGACTTCAAAAAAGTAATCAGCAGGAGACTCAGCGAAGACAGCAATATTTTTGTATAATCACCGGGATTGCTGTGAGGGAACTGAGTTCCTTCCCAGGCCGGAGCTTGGGAAGGAGGGGATTACGAAGTTACACTGCGGAGACAATATTTTACACTCGTTCTCAATCTCCTGATTGGAAATGTATTTCTTTCACGTTTCCGCAGGGTGCTTCGCAGTTAATTTACTCCTGCATTTAATTGTACAAATGCGAAGTCACCCTGCGGGGACAGAGAAGCTGGGGCTTGGGAAGGAGGGAGACAGGAAATTTTTGCTTTACGCCATTGCTTCATAATTTCTTAACGGCAATTTATCACAGGCGGGTATGTTTGCGATTTGATG
>JAEUSI010000009.1:0-8121 GCA_016788375.1 Ignavibacteria bacterium
TTACCGGAAATAGGAACAGTCAGAACTGCTAATATTACTCCAGATAAAGAAAGCGGTATTGGTAAATGGACTAAAGAGCAATTCATAGAAAGATTCAGATTTTACAGCAAGCCTGAAAATCAGCAGATAAATGTTAATAAAGGAGAATTTAATACTGTCATGCCATGGATTGTTTTTTCCAATGCAACTGATGAAGATCTCGGAGCTGTTTATGATTATTTAATGACACAGAAACCGGTTTTTAATAAGGTAGAAAAATTTTCTCCGGCTAAGTAAATTATTACCATAAATTGAAATCAGAATTATTTGAAAAAAAATAATTCTGATTTTTTATTTTATCTGAACATATTTGTAATTAGTACTGCAGATAAATTTGAAACCGTTATAATTCTGAAATTAAACCAGAGTAATTTTTGTAATTTCAGGTCTGCAGTTAAATCTGATTGGAAGAGCAACACTTCCAATGCCGCGGGATACATACATTTTACATCTGCTGCTTTCATAAAGTCCGCTAATGTATTTACTGACAGCTCCGGCAAAAGATATATTAACATCACCGAATTTTGCAAGAACTACCTGTCCTCCGTGAGTGTGTCCGCTTAAAATCAGATCAAGGTCCATTTCCTTCAAAGTATCAAAAAAATACGGCTTATGAAAAAGTGAAATTTTCGGAGTCTTTTCATAATCAATACTATTTACGGAAGCAGAAATTTTACTCTTATCAACTGAAATCTGAAGATTTTTCATCAGAACCGGATCTGCTGCAGAGCCGCTTTGTCTTGTGTCATCAACACCAATCAGACATATATGCTTTCCGTTTATATTTATAAATTCACTTTCATTTCTCAAAAGACGGATCGGAGTTTCGCTTAATACAATTTTCGAAATAAAATCAGGATCGGAAAAATAATCATGATTTCCCAGTGACGCGTAAATTCCGTTTTTTGCTTTCAGATTTTTGAATGCTTCAGAAAAAGGAAAAATTTCGTTTTTATTTGAATTTGTTAAATCTCCCGGAATAAGAATCAAATCCGAATTCAGGCTGTTTATTACATCGGCATATTCGTGCATTTCATTTTCCTTCATATATGGACCTGAATGAATATCTGAAAACAATGTTATTGTAGTTCCTTTTAATTCATCCGGAAGATCTTTAACAGAAATGTTCTGATAATTTATTTCGTATTCATCTTTATTCAAAACTCCCATGGTAGAGCCTATAAATGCATATCCTGAAACAAAAGCAGTCGAAGTTTTAATGAAAGTTCTGCGGGAATAATCAATCTTTCTGACCGGCTCCCTGCTGAAAAATCTGTTCAGAGCATTTCTCGTAGCTGCAAATTTATTTAATACCCATAGTGACAATGAGAAAGGAGACTTCAAAATTTTTCCGGCAAGAAGAAATAATCCTATAAATACAACTGCACTTTGAAAAACGTAAAAAGGCTGAAAAATGTAATTGTAAATCCATGGAGGAATATTGTTGCTGCTGAATCCGTTTGCAATAATGTATATATAGGGTAAATTAAAAGCCAGAAACGGATATAAACTGATCAGTTTGTTGTATTTTTTAAGTTTTTGTATTGAACCAACGTAGTTTCTGAAGGTTTTATAAACAAGATACTGGAGTCCGAAGAATACAGTAAATATAACTGTGAAAAAGATGATTCTGTTTAAAAGTGTCATTTGCCTGAATAACTGAAATAATCCTATTTATGTTTCGAAAATTAAACTAATTATTAAGATATTATTTTGAAATGAATCTTTTAATCTTTTAATAATCAATTTAAATATACTTGATAAATTATTTAAGTATGCTTAAATTAATTTTAAATCTATCTTAAACAATGAATAAAAGTCTCGAAGATTATCTTAAAAATATTTATTCAGTCAGTCAGAACGGAAGTAAAGTAACAAATTCTCTGTTAGCAGAAAAGCTGAATGTTTCATCTGCAGCAGTAAGTGAAATGGTTTCGAAGCTTTCAAAATCAGATTATATTGTCAACACTCCATACAAAGGATTCGAACTTACAAAAAAAGGCGAGGCAATAGCAATTAACTTAATCAGGAAGCACAGGATATGGGAAGTATTTCTTCTGCAGTATCTGAATTACAAGTGGGAAAATGTACATTATGAAGCCGAAAATCTCGAACACGCCTCATCGGACGAATTAATTACACAGCTTGAAAAATTTCTCGGTTATCCAAAGACAGATCCTCACGGTCATCCGATTCCTGATAAAAACGGAAAATTATCGCAGGTTGAGACAATACCGGCTGCAGAATTAAAAGTCGGAGAAACAGCTATTATAAGTCAGGTATCAGATGAAAACTCTGAAGTGTTAGTATATTTAACAAAGGCGGGATTAAAATTACATGATGAGATTAAAGTTACGGAAAAAATAAATTTTGATAATTCAATTCAGATTAAGTTCAGATCCCTTAATATTTTTTTAAGTGAAAAGCTTGCTAAAAACATATTTGTTATAAGGAAAACATAATTTAGAAGTATGAGTGAAGCTGAAATTTTAAAGCAGGAAATTAAAAATTCCGAAAAGAGAAATTTCCTGATTACAGGCTGGAGAAGGCCGGTCAGTTCAAACAGTCTTCCTGAAGTTTTCGGAAGCATAAAAGTCCCATTAAAGGGAAGTTTCTGGCAGAAGTTGTTTGCTTTTGCAGGTCCGGGTCTTATGGTTGCGGTTGGTTATATGGATCCCGGAAACTGGGCAACGGATATAGCCGGAGGAGCTAAATTCGGATATTCTTTGCTTTCAGTTATTTTTATTTCAAACATTTTTGCAATTTTCCTGCAGCATCTTTCTCTTAAACTGGGAATAGTAACAGGCAGAGATCTGGCACAGGCCTGCAAGGATCATTATTCAAAACCTGTAGCATACGGGTTATGGTTTCTTTGTGAGATTGCTATTGCAGCCTGTGATCTGGCTGAAGTAATTGGATCCGCTATTGCGCTAAATTTATTATTCGGAATACCTCTTGTTGCAGGTGTAGTGATCACCGTTCTCGATGTACTGGTTATTTTATTTTTTCAGTACAAAGGATTCCGGTACATTGAAAGTATCGTAGCGGGACTAATTTTTGTAATACTTTTTTGTTTCGGCTATGAAATAATTGTTTCAAAGCCCGAATTCTTTCCCGTTATCAGCGGATTAATCCCGACACCTAAAATAGTATTTAATCCGGAAATGCTATACATAGCGATCGGAATTTTAGGAGCTACAGTAATGCCTCATAATCTTTACCTTCATTCCAGCATTGTTCAGACACGTAATTTCGAAAAAAACGAGAGAGGAAAGTCTGAAGCTATTAAATTTGCAACAATAGATTCTACTGTAGCGCTGCTGCTGGCATTCTTTATAAATGCAGCAATTCTTATTGTAGCTTCTGCTACATTTCATACAACAGGATATCAGGATGTGGCAGACATAAATGATGCTTACAAACTGCTTTCACCTCTGCTCGGTGTTTCACTTGCCAGTATAGTATTTGCAATTGCTTTACTTGCTTCAGGACAGAATTCTACTTTAACCGGCACGCTGGCTGGTCAGATTGTAATGGAAGGTTTTTTAAACATCAGAATGAAACCGTGGCTGCGAAGACTCATTACGAGATTAATTGCAATTATTCCGGCAATAATCGTGACGGTTTTATACGGTGAAAGAGGAACTGCAAATCTGCTAATTTTAAGTCAGGTAATTTTATCACTGCAGCTGAGTTTTGCTGTAGTGCCTTTGATAAGTTTTACGAGCGAAAAAAAGAAAATGGGTATTTTTACAAATTCAGTTTCAATAAAAATTGCTGCCTGGACAATAAGTCTGATAATTATCGGACTGAATGCATTTCTTCTTATTGAAACATTCTCCGACTGGTTTTCATAATAAAATATATGAATATAGACAAGGATACACTGAAAATCTGGAAGTACCATCTTCAGGACGAAACGGACGCAGCATTTCTATACAAAATACTTTCCGAAAATGATCCGGATGAAAACAAAAGAAAAATATTTGCACAGTTGTCTGACGTGGAGGAAAGGCATAAGACTGCCTGGAAAGATCTTATGTCAAAAAATAACTGCGAATTATCTGCCTTAAATCCTTCACAAAAAGCAAGAATATTCGGCCGGATAGCCGAAAAGTTCGGTACAGGTTTTTTATCGCGATTGATGCTTCGTGAAGAAGGCATGGAAGTAAAGTCTTATCTGGGTTTATATAATTCGAGCAATTCCGAGCAGACAAAATCGCTAGCTTTGCTGCTTGCTAAGGATTCTGCCGAGCATTCGGGAAGATTGACGGAACTTCTTGAATCGGGCGGTGAGTCATGGCACAGAACAGAATCAGGAGGGATGCTGAGAAATATTATTTACGGTTTCAATGACGGACTAACTGCAAATTTCGGTTTGATAGCGGGTATCATTGGTGCAGATCTTCAGCATCATATAATTCTTATTTCGGGAATTTCGGGTATGATAGCAGATTCGCTTTCTATGGCATCTTCCGGATATCTTGCCGCAAAAAGTGAAAAGGAAGTTTATGAGCATGAAAAGAAAATGGAAGCTGAGGAAATAAAGTTAATGCCTGAGCTTGAAGCAGAAGAACTTTCTCTTGTTTATCAGGCAAAAGGCATGAATCTTGAAGATGCAAAAAAACTTGCTGATGAGATAATAAAAGATCCTGAACTTGCATTGAAGGAAAGCGTCAGAGAAGAACTTGGGATAAGCGAAAGCAGTACAAGCCCATTTAAAGAAGGCTTGATAACAGGCACAGCAACCGCAATAGGAGCATTAATACCTGTTGCTCCATTTTTCTTTTCGGATGGTCAGGTAGCAGTATGGATTTCGTTTATTATTTCAATGGCAGCCCATTTTGCTGTCGGTTCAGCAAGAAGCGTATTTACCGGAAGAGGAATTATCCGGAGCGGGTTTGATATGTTTATTGTAGGAATGGGAATAGCTGTGATCGGTTATTTTATAGGAGAGTTTATTTCAAAATGGTTCTGAAAATAAAAAAATTCACGGTTTTTTAAATTCCATCATTTTGTCCGGCTCTTTCAAAGTAGTAAATCCGAATTTCTCATAGAGCTTATGAGCATCTCTTGTTGCAAGAGACCATCTTTTAACTGATTTTAATTCTCCGTAATTCATTATTACTTTCATTAACCATACAGAAAGTTTCCTGCCTCTGAATTCTTCAAGAATAAATACATCTGCGAGATAAGCAAAAGTAGCGTAATCAGTAATCACTCTTGCATAACCAATCTGACTGTTTTTATAATATAGTCCGAAACACAATGAATTCTTAATTGTCAGTCTTGAAGTCTTAAGAGTTCTCCCTTTAGCCCAGTAGGAATTACTGAGATAATTATGAACTACTTTCAGGTCAAGTCTGGATTTATCAGTACTGATTAGATAGTGCCCGTTTTTGAAATTCTTTTTCATTTTTAAACTAAGTTAAAATAACAAATTAACTTAAAAATTAATATTTAACTTTCAATAAACACACTGATTAATTATTTTGTGATCCGTGATTACATACATCAAAGCATTTTTCATTTCTATACATTGTGTAATAATAGCTGTTTTAACGATATTAGTGTCAGTTTTTGACAGAAAAGGAAAGATTACTCATTATCTTTCAAAACTTTTCGGCGGAGGAATACTTTTTATAGCAGGGGTAAAAGTAATAACTGAAGGAAGGGATCTGCTTGATTCTGAATCGAATTATATTTTCATATCAAATCATCTTAGTTATTTTGACATACCGATACTCATGAAAGCAATACCGAATAATGTAAGATTTATTTATAAAGACACGCTTACAAAAATTCCCGTACTCGGCTGGGGAATGTATCTTGGCGGATATATACCAATTAACCGTGAGAATGTAAGAGAAGCAATGAAATCGCTTAAAAAGGCTGCGCTCAGAATTATAAACGGAATATCGGTTGTAATATTCCCTGAAGGGACAAGAAGTCCCGACGGTATTACAGGCGAATTTAAAAGAGGAATGTTTGTGCTTGCAGATGAAGCAAAAGTATCGCTTGTCCCGACTACGATTAACGGATCAGAAAAAATTCTACCGAAGGATAAGTTTAAAATAAGGAGCGGAACTGTCAGAGTGATTTTCAGCAAACCGCTTAAGTACAGAAAGGAAAAAACCTTTCTTGAGGAAATAAGAAACATTATCGTGAGTAACAGAATGAATTCCGAAAACAAATAAATTATCATGGCAGTAACAATCAGTGATGTAGATAAAATAGCGAAGTTAGCTAAGCTTGAATTTACCGGAGAAGAAAAAATAAAACTTCAGAAAGATTTAAATGAAGTGCTTGAGTATATTGATCAGCTGAATGAATTGAATCTGGAAAATATCGAACCTCTGGAAAATATTAACGAGACTGAAAATTTTCTGAGAGAAGACATATCAGAAATTTCTCTTACGACTGATGAAGCCCTTTTAAACGCACCTTCAAAGACGGGTAAATTTTTCAGGGTTCCGAAAGTATTAGAAAAGTAAGAAATGACAATAACAGGCGTAATTCCGGCAAGATATGCATCCACGCGGCTTCCCGGAAAACCTTTGCTCATAATTAAGGGAAAACCGATGATACAGAGAGTTTATGAGCAGACTTTGAAATCGAAACTGATAAACAGAGTAATAGTGGCAACGGATGACATAAGAATTCATGAATCCGTGAAAAATTTCGGCGGTGAATCGGTGATGACTTCGGCAAAACACAACTCCGGTACAGACAGAATATATGAAGCTGTTAAGAAAATCAAATGTGATATTGTTGTAAATATTCAGGGAGACGAACCGTTTATCGATCCGGTTAATATTGACAAGGCAATATTACCATTGTTAAAAGACAAATCATTCAATGTTTCCACGCTTGCAATCCGGATAAAGGATTTAGCCGGATTAAATGATATAAATAAAGTAAAGGTTGTACTGGATAAAAATAATTATGCACTTTATTTCTCAAGAAATGTAATACCGTTTGATATGAAATTTACTTCTGAAGAAAAAAATTCATTAAACAAAATAAAGTACTATAAACATATAGGATTATATGTTTTCAGAAAGGAATATCTTAAAAAGTTTACCAGTATGAAAAAAAGTTTTCTTGAACGCACCGAAAATCTCGAACAGCTGAGAATACTTGAGAGCGGGGAAAAGATAAAAGTAACAATTACACGGAAAGATTCCTTTTCCGTTGATACATATGAAGATTTAAAATCAATAAAGAGACTGTGTTAAAACTGACAGAATATTCGGAAAGACACAAAGACGGTATGGTAAGGATACTTAACAATGAAAACATTGCGAAATGGCTTATCGGTCCTCCGTTTCCTTATTCAGAAGAAGATGCACTGCAGTACATAAAAAGCTGCTCTAAGAAAAACGGGACGGATCATTCATTTGCCGTGGAATATGAAGACGAATTTGCCGGTGGAATAAGCCTTCATTTAAAAAATGATTTTTCGGCTGTAACAGGATATTATCTTGATGAAAAGCACTGGAATAAGGGAATCATGACAGAGATACTTACGAGAGTTGCTGATTATGCATTTAATGCTTTAAATCTGAAAAGGATCTCTGCGTATGTATTTGAAGACAATATTGCTTCGGAGAGACTTCTTATAAAATGCGGTTTTGAAAATGAAGGATATCTCAGGAAGAGTCACAGGAAAGGCGATAAATATTTTAATACAAAATTATTTTCGAAAGTAATTTAAAAGACCCGAAAATTGAAAATTCCCAAATACATATTTCTTACCGGAGGCGTTGTTTCTTCGCTTGGAAAAGGAATCGCAGCGTCATCCCTCGGACTGCTTCTGAAATCGAGAGGATTAAGAGTTACGATTCAGAAACTTGATCCTTACATAAACATTGATCCCGGGACAATGTCACCTACACAGCACGGTGAAGTGTTTGTTACCGATGACGGAGCAGAAACAGATCTAGATCTCGGGCATTATGAAAGATTTCTGGATGAGAATATGTCAAAAGCGAATAACATGACAACGGGACAGATTTATAATGAAGTTATAACAAAGGAAAGAAGGGGAGATTATCTTGGCGCAACGGTTCAGGTTATTCC
>JAEUSI010000009.1:8131-42393 GCA_016788375.1 Ignavibacteria bacterium
AATAAGACTGCTGGAAAAACAGAATAAGTATGATGTAATAATTTCTGAAATTGGCGGTACTGTCGGTGACATAGAATCTCTTCCGTTTCTAGAAGCTATGAGACAGCTTATGTTTGATGTCGGTAAACACAATTCACTAAGCATTCATGTAACGCTTGTTCCGTATATCAGATCAGCGGGGGAGTTAAAAACGAAACCTACACAGCATTCTGTAAAGACAATGCTTGAGATCGGAATCCAGCCTGATATATTACTTTGCAGAAGCGAGATGGAAATTTCGCGGGAGATGAAGTCAAAGATCGGACTCTTCTGCAATATAGAGCCGGAATCCGTTATGCAGGCGCTTGACTCTGATTCGATATATCAGGTACCGCTGAATCTAAGAGGTGAAAGGTTTGATGATATAGTCCTGAAGAAATTAAATATGAAGACCGGCAAACCAAAACTTAACAACTGGAAGCTGGTTGTAAATAAAATCAGAAACGAATCACGCGATATTACAATCGGCATTTGCGGGAAATATAATATTGTTCCGGATGCATATAAAAGCATAGTTGAATCATTCATTCATGCCGGAGCATACAATGACGTAAAAGTAAATTTAAAATGGATAGATTCCGAAAGCATTGAGAAAGGCAAATGCAGCGCAGAAGAAGTATTAAAGGACATTAAGGGTCTGCTTGTATGTCCGGGTTTCGGTGACAGGGGAATTGAGGGTAAAATTCAGACGATAAAATATGTAAGGGAGAAGAAAATTCCTTTTTTCGGAATTTGTCTCGGACTTCAGTGTGCAGTAATAGAATATTCCAGAAATGTATGTAATTTAAAGAATGCAAATTCCGCCGAGTTTAAAGATTCTAAAAATAATGTAATAGATATAATGGAGTATCAGAAGTCTGTGAAAATTAAAGGAGGTTCCATGCGGCTTGGCTCTTATCCGTGCATAATAGAAAAGAATACGCTAGCATACAAATGTTATAAAAAGGAATTTGTAAACGAAAGACACAGGCACAGATATGAAGTGAATAATAATTTCAGGAAAGTTCTTTCCGAAAACGGACTGATGTTTTCCGGATTATCGCCTGACGGTACCCTTGTTGAAATGATTGAACTCCCGAAAAGAATTCATCCTTTTTTTATAGCATGTCAGTTTCATCCTGAGTTTAAATCAAGAGTAATAAATCCTCATCCGCTTTTCAGGGAATTTGTGAGAGCATGCAAATAAAGAAGGCAGCCGTATTACATAAAATTATAAGAAACTGGCGGGTTTAATTAGCATTCACGATTTGAATTAAAATCCGCCTGAATTTTTTTAACTGTATCTCCTAATAAATCATTTTTATCAAATCCATAATCATGTCCGTCCAGAGATTTTCCCCTTGCTTCAAATGACCACAGCAAAACACCTGCAATACCTTCAGAAAAGTATCTTCTGATTTCATTTTCAAGAATTAACGGTCTGTATTTATTCATGCTTTTTTTTATTCCAGTTTCACCTACATATACAGGCTTTTTCAGCAGCCGGGCAGAAAATACATTTCGGCTGTTGTAATATCTCCAGATCCTGCGGAACGTCAATGGAAAATCATATGTCTTGTTTAATTTATTTAGTGTAATTTTATCTATTGTTTCAGGCATATAATTTATCAGTTTATCTGTCTCTCCGAAAATCCGTGATAATCTGTAATTGCCTTTAAGCCTGTATAATATATCGAGCCGCTCGAACAGTGTTGAATTGAAACTGTAATCATGAAGTGATAATGCGTCAAGAGTATCAATGGAATACAATTCTTCAAAGTATTTATGATTAAACCTTGAAAAAAAATTTCCGAATTTATCACCGATTCCACCTACTGTTCCTATAGAAAAAAGATTTTCTGGAGATAAATTTTTAAGAATTAAAGATACATCTCTTGCAAAATTGTAAATATCCGGGAATGAATCAGTTGACGGTTCATTTATTAATTCCCAGATGAGAATCTCCGGACAGTTTCTGAAATCGGTTACAATATCTTTTACATAAGGAAGATAATTTTTTCTGTAACCGTCTTTATACCATTTACCGTAAATTTTATAGTTTTGCAGAAATCCCCAGGTATCTGCAAGTACGGGAATGAGTTTAAGTTCAAGATCCCGTGAAACTTCTGTAATTAACCTGAATTTACTTTTATCCGTTGGCTCAAATGCCCAGAATCTGACAACTTTAAAACCCTCATCCGCAGCATCTGTTAGCATTGATTCTGCAATTCCGGATTCAACATTAGCAAGTTCATACATATTACATCCGATAAATCTGAATACTTCCTGACCAAGGTTGAAATTACCGTTACTGATTCTTACAAACGGTGAGTTAGACATCAATTTATTTATTAAAATACAACAATCTAAATTATAATTACTGTTTCTGAATTTAACTTCGAAAGATTAATGAAAAAATAATCATTTGATATTCTTCAAACAATGAAACAGATGTTAAAGAAACTGAAAACTGAAATGAAAAATTTTTTCCGATAAATACTGTTTTCTTAGCTTAAAATAAATTGAGAGTTTATTATATTTGAATAAAAGGAATTATTATGCTGAAAGTAAATTTAAAATCCTTATTGTTACTGATTACAATATTTTCCTTCGTTAAATCAGAAACTGTATATTCTCAGTATGATTCAACGGCATTAATGATTGTAAGGAAAATGAGCAGTTTCATCAGTGACTTGAATTCATGCAGTTATAAACTAGAAACACAGTACGATGTCTTTAATTATGACATCGGACTTGTAAAGCATTCGGAAGTCAGTGAAGTCTGGATGAAAGGATCAAATAAATTTTTTGTTAAAAAGAGAGGCGATAAGGGAGAAAAAGATATTTATTATGACGGCTGGAATTTAACTTCATATTCATACAATAAAAATCAGTATGCGACAGCTCCGGCACCGGCAACTACAATGGAAACAATTGAAGAGTTCAGCAAGAAATACGGGATTGAATTTCCAGCTGCTGACGTATTTTACCCGGATCTTGCCGGTGATATTATGAATTCTTCCAGGAAATTGTATTATCTCGGAATTACAGAAATTGAAGGAACTCAGTGTTTTCATATTGCCTGGAAAACGGATAAAATGATAATTCAGCTCTGGATTGAGAAAGATAAATTTTACCTTCCTGCAAAAATGTCAATTGTTTATTCCGATGAGCAGGGAAGTCCTCAGTATGAAGCTGTTTTCAAAGACTGGGTAGTAAATCCTGTTTTACCCGACGGAATGTTTGATTTTTCAGTTCCGCCTTCTGCAGTGAAAATAAGATTTTCACCCTCGAAATGAATTTGAAAGTTTTAATTTAGAATATAAAAATATTTTATATACCATGAAAAATACAAAATTTACAATACCTGTAATTCTGATTTTTATATTAGGATTAGTTTATCCTCAAACCGTAAGCGCACAAAGATTCGGCCATTCGGGAGGATTCAACAGAGGCGGTGGTTTTGACCGCGGAGGAAGTTTTGACCGCGGAGGATTTGACAAAGGTAATACCGGAGACAGGAATTTTGACAACGGCAGTTTTAACAGCGGAAGTTTTAACAAAGTAAACAACGGCAATATTGATGTTAACAAAAATGTAAACAACACGGTTAATACCGAAGGTTATCATACCGGAGATTATAATACTTCTGATGTTTATCACGGTTATAATTCGAATACCGGAGTATATCACAGTTACAATCCAAACACCGGCAATTATCACAGTTATAATTCCAATACCGGAAATGTTCATTCCGGAACTGTCAACGGATATAATGATTACGCATACCATCCGTATTATCCTGCTTCTTACGGTCCGTACTGGTATCCGGTCGGATATACTGCTCCGATACTGACAGCAACCGCTGTTTCAATGTCGGTTGCAAATCAGGAGTATTATTATGATCAGGGTGTTTTCTATCAGCAGATGACAAGCGGATATACTGTCGTTCCTGCTCCTTCAGGTGCCAGTGTTGAATTATTGCCGTCAGGTTACACGACTGTTACGGCAGGTTCAAATACTTACTATTATTACGGCGGGACTTTTTTTGCATCATCAGGAAGCGGATATGTAGTTGTAAATCCGCCGGTCGGTGCTGTAATTTCAAACTTACCAAGCGGTGCAACAGCCGTAACTAAAAACGGAAACACTTATCTTGAACTTAACGGCGTATATTATGAACCGGTAATTCAAAACGGTAATGATGCCTATGAAGTTGTAACTTTAAACTGAACAATTATTCCTGACATGAAGAGCAGATTATTTTTGAAAATGTTTATCACCGGATACTTTTCATTGAAATAATAATGAAAAATTAAAAATAATTAAACACCCAGTTTAAAAACTGATCACCCTGATATCTCTGTGAAAAGAATACCTGAAGGCCGTTTCTCATAAGCATTCTGTATATATCCGTGCTGGATTTCGTTACAACTTTGTTATAATCCGTGTCGGGAAACATGGCAATTACAGTTCCAAGGTTAAAGCTGGTAACAGGTTTATCTTTATCAGTTTTATTTATTTTTTTTCCGGCAGTTTTAACAGAATCTGTATCCCTGCTTTTTAAAGTGTCGGTTAGAGCAGATGAATCATTTCTGAACAGACTGTCTCCCTTATAAACCAGAAGATCCTTCTTGAGTTTATTGTCGACAACTCTGACATCAATTTTATATACTCCACCTTCGAAAGGAGACTTGCCATATTTTTTAGAATAATTCAGAATCGCAAAAGGCTTAAGAACAATAATATTTCTCACATTATTATTTTCAATTAAGTCTTCGATATTTCTGTCAGAAAATATTTTTGACAGTGCAGTATAAACAACCGAATCATTTTCCGCAGATCTCAGATCTATAGCTGAAACATATCTGTCGTAATCAAGATTTTCATAATCTATACTGTCCAGAATGTTTTTGTTAACAGCTCCCCAGTTGAAAATAACAGTCTGCGGATTTAATCCGAAGTTGGTATTATCTATTGAATAATTTTTAAGTGCCAGGAATTTATTGAAATTTATCAAATCCTGATTTTCTTCCAGTCTGATAATATTATCATTAAAAAGAGAAATGGAAGAATCGTTGAAATTAGAAGTTCTGTCCTGTAGATAAAATATTTTATAATCACCGATTTCTTCATTTCTTAAGCTTAGTTTTTTAAGCTTGTCGGTATAACTGTCGCTTTTTACGACAGCAATCTGAATATTATTTTTTTCCAGATAATTTTTCAGTTCAAGAATATTCAAATCGTCATCAGACTGCTGTTTCCTGTTTTTCCTGTTTTTTTTCTCGGCTGTCTTTATGGCAGGGAAATCCCCAAGAATGAACCTGGATGGATTATTTGACAAAGCCTGTACAGCGAATACATCAAAGTAGCCCTGGACTTCCTCAAAATAAATTTTCCCTGTTTCGCTTATATTTTTTTCCTTCTGAATTTCTTTAAGAAGATTTCCGACTTCAAATGTATCTTCTCTGAAAGGCTGAGGATAATAAAAACTCCAGATTACATTTACAATAAGTATTGAAAAATAAATAACTACGGAAATAAATTTCCTGAACTCGGCAATCTGAATGACAGCAAACGGAATAAGAAGTAATGCATTAATTACAATATATCTTGAAATCATGTTAGTACCGCCAGTGCCCAGTATTGCCTGTAAAGTCAGCAAAGACAGCTCGAGAATATTAAAGAGCAGAAATATCTTAGCTTTGGTAATGCCGGGAGTCTTTAAAGTATCGAAAACTGTTTTAATTGATAAAAATGTTGTAATAGGGGCGATGAAAAAAATAAATGTCGGATACTGAACCAGTCTCTGAAGAAAACCGGCTGAATTGAATTCCTTGAAAATTTTTGTTGTCTCTTCTGCAAAGAAAAAAAAGTTGTGATGGTCAATATAATTCTGAACAAGCCACCAGATTATTGTAGAAAATGAAATCAGCGAAACAGAAACATTAACAATAATATTTTTAGTAAGCTTTTTTTCTTTTAATATATCCGTTAATAAAAGCAATAACAGAACACCGCTGAAAAGCCATCCTTCATATCTGAATCCGTTGGATAAAGCGAATGAAACCGAACTCAGTAACAGATAAATGATTTTTTCCCCGTAAAATCTCCATTTCAGGAAATAATAAATCCCAGCAATTATAAAGCAGAAGAATACAGATTCCGGAAGTCCGGAAATACTCAGCCATACCTGAAACGGAAAGAAGCAGAATATAAGAGAAGAAGTAAAAGCAATCTTAAGATTAAAGGCTGTTCTTATAGCGGAATAAAAATAGACAAGAGAAATACCGGAAAAAATTACATTGGTTATGGTTGCAGCTGCAAATAAATCCTTTATAAATATCATGACAAATCCATTTACCCAGAAATGCGGAGTAAGCCATACACCTGAATCAATGACGGGCTTCTGAAGCCATTCGAATGATTTCACGGTTCTGCAATAATCATCAGCAGAAAGCCATCTGTATCCTGAATACATTACAGCAGACTGAAAAATAATTTTTACAGTCAGAAGAGTAAGGATCTGAAACGAGTAACTTGAAAGAAAATTGTTGCCAAGTACTTTGAATCGCTGAACTAATTTCTGCAGATTTTCTTTTCGGGTTAATTCCAATGAAAAATTAAGTAAGATTCTGTTGAACTTTTATAATATTTTTGCTCAGTTTAATCCTGAACGTTGAGCCTTTTCCTGCGCCGGATTCAAGCAAAGTCAGTTTGCCTTTGTGATAATCTTCAATGATTCTTTTTGACAGACTTAAACCCAGTCCCCAGCCCCGCTGCTTGGTAGAATATCCGGGTCTGAAAATATCATCTCTGAATTTCATATCAATACCTTTCCCATTGTCGGTTATATCAATAAAAACTTCCGAACTGTTTTCCGAAATGTCTATAACAATCTTACCGTTTGATTTTTCCATTGCATCCAGTGCATTTTTAATAAGATTCTCTATTACCCATTCAAACAGGTCTTTGTTAATATCGGCAAAAACATTTCCCCTGCTTCTGATATCAAGAGAAATTTTCTTGCTGACTATACCGTCTGTACTGACAAGAGTAGGGATTCTTTTCTCGAAATATTCTGTAACCCTGCTTATTACTTCGTTCAGGTTTTCTCTGTTAAGTTTTGGCTGTGAACCGATCTTAGAAAATCTACCCGCAATTTTTTTAAGTTTTTCAAGATCGTTGTTGATTTCATTTGTAATTTCGATAAGTTCTTCCGATTGCGGTTCTACATTCTTCAGCATTTCAGTCCAGCCCATAAGGGATGAAAGCGGAGTTCCGAGCTGGTGAGCAGTCTCTCTCGATAAACCAACCCAGATATTGCTTTGTTCATTTTTTTTAATGTAAGAAAAACCAGTATAACCGAGAATAACAAAAACGGAAGCAACTATAAGTTCAAGCAGCGGAAGCACTTTCAACTGGGTCACAAGATTTGACTGACCGTAATGAATATAATTAAGAATAACAGAATCCCTGTAAGAAACTACAATCGGCGGATTAATTTCATCCATATCCCTTGCTTTCTCCATAAGAAGTTCCCGCTTTTCATTTTCCGGGGCAAGAGAGTCATAGTCAACATTTCTTGTCAGAATTATTTCTTTCTGCTCCCTGTCAGTTGCAATTATCGGAAAATCAATCTGCGGAATAATCTGATCAAAAATAAATCCGTATTCACCGGAAGAATTTTCGTCGTTTGCCAGATATTCCATTGACTTTGCATAGAGCTGTGCAATGTCTTTTTCCCTTTTCTGAATTTTCTGGGCAAGTGTCTGAGTATAATACAAAACAATCAGAGCAATAAATACCCCGGTAATTAAGAAAGCAATCTTTATATTTAATGAGCCGAATTTATTCATTATGCTATCAATTTCGTTTTAATATATTGTATATAAAGATGTATTTAAATTAATTAATTATTGTCCAAAAAAGTTTTTATACTGTCGTCTTTACTTCTTTCCCTGATATTGTTTTTTATGTTCTCTTTAACTGCAGGGAGTGTAAATATACCGTTAGCCGAGATATTCAGGATTCTTTCAGGAGAAGACAGCAATGTCAGGAAGATTCTTCTGGATATAAGAATGCCGAGAATTTTAAATGCAATGCTGGTAGGAGCTTCACTTTCATGTTCGGGAATTGTAATGCAGTCAATGCTGAGAAACAACCTTGCAGAGCCCGGTTTGCTTGGCATTTCCGCCGGTGCAGGCCTGGGTGCAATACTGGTTTTCATTCTGCCGTTAACTCTTCCCTTTTATTTTATAATGCCGGTTTCGTTTTTATTTGCCGTATCTTCCACGTTAATAATTTTTTATGCCGCAAAAGGATTAAACAGCAAGTATTCCGGATACATTTCTTCAAATAAAATTATTCTAATGGGAATTGCCGTAAGCGCATTGCTGTCTTCTGTAAACGGATTTCTTCTTCTGGTTTCGGGAAGCAGTATTACTCAGATATTATACTGGCTTAACGGTGGTTTGTCCGGAAGAGGCTGGAATGAATTTTCATCCGGGATATTTTTAGCATCTTCAGGAATTACAGTGTCTATTCTGATTTCAAAAGATCTTAACATTCTGAATCTAGGAGAAGAGCTTTCGCTGTCACTCGGATTAAATCTGAAAAGAATTCAAAAAGTCTGTATTGTAATATCTTCACTCCTTGCCGCAACAGCTGTTTCCATTGCAGGTATTATCAGTTTTGTCGGACTTGTTGTCCCGAATTTGTCAAGATTAATTATCGGAAATGATCACAGATATTCTGTCGTCTGTTCAGCAATTCTCGGCGCATTGTTTCTGCTGATTTCAGATACTATTGCAAGAACTATTATTGCTCCGTCTGAATTGCCGGTAGGAATTGTTACTTCTTTTATTGGTGCTCCGGTATTTATCTGGCTGATTTTAAAAAAGAAAAAAAATCTTTAATTATTATGAATCTGGTAGATACAATAACTGCTATATCAACTCCCGCTGGTGAGGGAGGGATTTCTGTAATAAGGATATCAGGAAAAAATGCATTTGCAGTCTGCAGTCAGAATTTTTATAAGGACAAAAACCGTAAAAAGAAATCGTCAATTGAAAATGAAAAGACACATACTGTTCATTTCGGTTATTTTTATAAAGGAAATGAGCTTATAGATGAAGTTCTTTTAACAGTATTCAGAAACCCGAATTCCTACACAGGAGAAGATGTAATAGAAATATCTTCACACGGAGGTTATTTAATTGCTGGAAAAATATTGTCTGAGCTTATCAGAAAAGGGGCTAGGCATGCCGAGCCGGGCGAATTTACAAAGAGAGCTTTTCTTAACGGCAGAATAGACCTTTCTCAGGCAGAAGCAGTTGCAGATCTGATAAAAGCTAAAACAGATTCCGCTCATTCTTCATCCATAAAACAACTTGAAGGTTCGCTGTCTGATTTTGTCGGCAGAACAAGACAGGAAATCATTAATATAATTTCTTTAGTCGAACTCGAACTGGACTTTGCAGAAGAAGGTCTCGAGTTTGTAAAAAAAGATGAAGTAAGAATTCAAACAGAAAATCTCATTAAAAAAATAAATAGTATTGTATCATCTTACATTAACGGAAAAGTTATCAGAGAAGGTGTTAATCTTGTAATTGCAGGAAGACCTAACAGCGGAAAATCTTCGCTTTTTAATTATCTGCTTAAGACTAACAGAGCTATTGTAAGTGAAGTGCCAGGAACTACGAGAGATTACATAGAAGAAAGCATTATCATAAACGGAATTCTTTTTAATCTGACAGATACTGCCGGTCTGAGAGTGTCCGGTGACCTGATTGAAAGTGAAGGTATAAGAAGAAGTTATAAAAAAATTAATGATGCAGATCTTATACTTTATCTTATTGATTCTTCAGATACACCGGAAAACATCAGGGAGGATTATGATTATTTCAGTAAGACATTTGATACAGATAAGTCTTTGTTTTTCTATTCAAAAAATGATCTTGCAAGAAAAAAAATACCTTGTAAGGAGAATTGTATTTCTCTTCTTGATGACGATTCGATTGAAAATCTTAAAAATGAGATGATCAGCAAAATTTCATCGGGAAAAATACTCTCATCTGCTGACGGGATTATTATTACTAATCTCCGGCATAAAATTTGTCTTGAAAATGTTGTAACGGCTTTGAGTGAAGCAAAAGTAACTCTCGATAGAAAAATGAGCGGAGAATTTATATCTGTTGATCTCAGAAATGCGCTGAATTATCTCGGGGAAATTACCGGTGAAGTTACAAATGATGACATCCTCAATAACATATTCAGAAATTTCTGCATCGGAAAGTGAAGTAATTTCAACACACTTTAAATTATAATTTCTTTTTAAAACCGATAAGATTAGATTTCAGAAAAATTATTTCAATGAATGATTCATCAGAATTATCAGAAAAGAAAAAACTGAAATTTTTCAGCCTTGGTCATCTTATCGGGAATACTCCTCTGATTGAAATCGAATTTGCCTACAGGAACAGCATCAGAAAAATTTATGCAAAATATGAAAGTCTCAATATGACAGGCAGTATAAAAGACAGGATGGCTTTTCATATACTTAAAACCTCATACGAAAAAGGTCTGATTAAAGAAGGGGATGTTATCGCAGAAGCTACAAGCGGTAATACAGGCATATCTTTTTCAGGCATCGGAAGAGCATTGGGACATTCAGTTACTATATTCATGCCTGACTGGATGAGCCGTGAAAGAGTTGATCTGATACACAGTTTTGGAGCAGAGATTATCCCGGTTACAAAAGAACAGGGAGGTTTTCTCGGAAGTATAAAACTTGCGGATGATTTAGCAAAAGAAAAAGAAAACATTTTTTTACCTCATCAGTTTTCAAATACAGCAAATATTTCGGCTCATTTTGAAACTACCGGACCGGAAATCTGGTGGCAGCTTCATTTTAAAGGATTAAAACCGGATGCATTTACTGCAGGTGTCGGTACCGGTGGTACTATTATGGGTGCGGGACAATTCCTGAAAAAGATGAATCCCTGTGTTTATATTCATCCAATGGAACCAGCGGAATCACCGACTCTTACAGCCGGTCATAAAATTGGCAAGCACAGGATACAGGGCGTTTCTGATGAATTCATTCCTTCTATTGTTGATCTCAATTCACTTGATCATGTAGTATCCGTACATGACGGTGATGCAATCATTATGTCTCAGAAACTTGCAAGACTAGGAATTGCTGTAGGAATCTCTTCAGGTGCAAATTTTTTAGCAGCTTTAATTATTCAGAATGAACTTGGAAATGATGCAGTAGTGGCGACAGTATTTCCGGATTCAAATAAGAAATATCTCAGTACAGATCTGCTTAGAAATGAATCATGCAAAGAAAATTATTTATCCGGTGATGTTGAACTGATAACATTCAGCGCAATGAAAAGAGTCTGTCATACTTGCTGTGATTTATATAACTGTGATCAGAAAATTTATAATATTTGAATCGGAGATAAGATTTGATTTAATACTTCCGGGATTTTATGAATATGCAGGTATTTAAAAATTTCCATCATGGTTGCTTTCAAATCCGGCAAGACATGCTTTAATTCTGAATTTAAACACTGATAAAGTAATGATGTATGTTGCAGTGATTTCAAATATTTTCTGATATTTATAAATCAGAACTTTTAGCTATATCCCCGAAATCCAGAAGATAATCAGTGCAAGGCTTTCCTTAAAGCAGAAGTTAACGGTTCCTTCTGTTGTAAGGGATTTATCCGATGCAATACAGTCTGCATTTATGTTATTGAACATTGAAATTTCTTTCGCTCTGAAAAGATGAAAATTATCTGAGATAAGAATAATTTTATTCCAGTTTTTGCTGATGTACAATTTGTCTCTGACAAAATGAATCTGTTCATCTGTAGAACTGGATGAATTTTCCAGCATAAGGTCATCCGGATTTACACCGTATTTTATCAATTCATTCTTCGAAACATCTGCTTCTGTCATTTCATTAGGAGATCCTCCTCCGGTAATTACAAGCTTAGGTGCAATTCCCTTTGCATAAATATCATATCCTTTTTTAATTCGTTCACGAAGAACCGGTGACGGTCTGTTTCCGCCCCATACAGCCGCTCCGAGTATAACTCCTGCATCCGCTTTGATAAAACTACTTTCAGAATATTTGACTGAATCATCATGAAAATTTAATACAAGTATAAAAACACTAAGCAATGCCGCTGCTGTTATTCCGGACATCAGCATAAGGCTTTTAAAAAGAATATATTTCCCGGAATGAGTAAATGTAATGATGATAAGAACAGACATAAACATAAGAGAGGAAATTATCGAAACAGCCGAAAATATTATCTTAAGTTCTTTTTGCAAAAAAAACACGGATAATATCAATGAAAATAAACTGATTAAAGAAAAGAATAATGCCGTTACATATCCGGCGTTTCCTGATCTGAAAAAATTTATTAAAATTAACAGTATAACAGCAGTGTAAAAAACAACAGAAATGACATTGCCGGTTTTATATTCAAAATCCGAAAGTGAAAGATTCTGATTTTTATATCTGAAATAATACTGTAAAGTAAAAGTAATTAGTCCAGCTACAAGTATAAAAAATAAGAGTAACCTGTTTTTGATGATAAAATTTTTATTTCTTAAAACCTGTTAAACTTAACTTAAATTTTTTTTTCAATAAAGTAATTTATCGGTCTGAAAATAAACCTTTTTAACCTGTATATGCCGGATTTCAAATATTTCAACAAATTATATCCGTGCGGGATTTCTGAATTTATAAATTCTTACTTGAAACAGTTGCTTAATTAAATTAATTTGAATCCAATTAATCAGGAGAATTCAATGTCAAATCTTTTAGAAGTAAAAAATCTCAAAACATATTTTTATACAGATGATGGAGTTGCAAAAGCAGTTGATGACGTAAGTTTTTCACTCAGTAAAGGTGAAACTCTCGGACTTGTAGGCGAATCAGGCTGCGGTAAGAGTGTTTCGGCACTTTCAATTATGAGGCTTATTCCGGATCCGCCCGGCAAAATAACCGGCGGTGAAATTTTTTTTAAAGGGAAAGATATACTTAAGCTCAGTGAAAGAGAAATGCAGGACATCAGAGGCAATGATATCGGGATGATTTTCCAGGAACCCATGACATCTCTTAATCCTGTTTTTACATGCGGTGATCAGATAGAAGAGGCTGTCATTTTACATCAAAAACTTTCAAAGGAAGAAGCAAGAAATAAAGCATTGGAAATGCTGAAATTAGTCGGTATTCCGGCTCCCGAACAGAGGTATAAAGAATATCCTCATCAGCTTTCCGGAGGAATGAGGCAGAGAATAATGATTGCAATGGCTCTTTCATGTAATCCGGAACTGTTGATTGCCGACGAACCGACTACTGCTCTTGACGTGACAGTTCAGGCTCAGATTCTTGAACTGATTAACAAACTTCAGGTTGAATTAGGTATGGGTGTTATAATGATTACTCACGATCTCGGAGTGATTGCTGAAGTCTCTACTAAGGTTGCAGTAATGTATGCTTCCAAAGTAGCTGAATACGGTAAAGTTGATCAGATATTTTATAATCCGAAACATCCTTACACAATTGGTTTGCTGAATTCTATTCCTAAGTTAAATAAAAGCAATGAAAGACTCTCAACAATAGAAGGTAACGTTCCTCCTCCGACAAGTTATCCTAAAGGCTGTCATTTCTGTACAAGATGTACTTTTGTTATTCAGAAATGCTGGGAAGAAGAGCCGCCGCTGGTTGAAGTTGAATCCGGACATATTTCCGCCTGCTGGAGAACCGCTGAAGTCGATAAACTTAAAGAAAGTTATTTGCACCCGGCAGTTTAAACTTATAAAATAGAATTTTACTTTACCCCGGATTTCTTTGAGGAATTTGGGGTTTGTTTTTTAAATATTTTTTATAATAGATAATGGCATTACTGATTAAGGATATTAGGCAGCTGGTAACATGCAGAAATGATAACGGTATTCCGAATTCCGGAAAGATGCAGTCAGGAATCGGACTGATTGAAAACGGAAATATAATAGCTGATAAAGGTAAAATCCTATATGCAGGATCAGCTTCCGGATTAAAAAAATTTATATCCAGGAATAAAATAAAAATTGGAAATATAATAGAAGGCAGAAATAAAATCGTAACTCCGGGTTTTGTGGATTCACATACACATTTTGTTTTTGCGGGCAACAGAGAAAATGAATATGAAATGAGACTTGCAGGTAAAAGTTATCAGGAAATTGCGTCATCAGGTGGAGGTATAATTTCTACGGTAAATGCCGTGAGAAAATCATCCAAAAGAGATCTGATTAAAATTTCTATGAAAAGGCTGGAAAAGTTCATTTCATACGGAACTACGACAGTTGAAGGAAAATCCGGTTACGGACTGGATACAGAAAATGAAGTTAAACTGCTTGAAGTTATTAATGAACTAAATTGCGAAAATAAATACGGACTTGATATTATCCCTACATTTCTCGGTGCTCACTCAGTGCCAAAGGGAAAGAAAAAAATTGACTATTTAGAAGAAATATGCTTTGAAATGCTTCCGCAGATATCACGGAAAAAACTTGCCCGGTTTATAGATATATTTATTGAGGAAAATTATTTTGATAAAAAAGATGCCGGAATAATTTTTTCGGAAGGAAGAAAATACGGATTAATTCCTAAACTGCATACGGATCAGTTCAAATCCATCGGCGGAACTGATGTTGCAATAAAATATAATGCCATATCCGTTGATCATCTTGAAGTGCTTAAAAAAAGAGACATCAGTAAACTTGCTCAGTACAATTCCGAACCGGGCAACAGAAAAATTACTGCGACCCTTTTACCCGGAGTCTCATATTTTCTTGATATTAAATATCAGCCGGCAAGGGAATTAATTTCTTCCGGTATACCTGTTGCTCTTGCAACGGATTTTAATCCGGGCAGCTGTATGACGGAAAATCTTCAGATTATAATGTCCCTTGCTTCTCTTAAGCTGAAAATGAGTTCTGAAGAAATACTGAATGCAGTTACAATTAATGCCGCATTTGCTCTTGGTATGGAAGAAATAACGGGAAGCATAGAAGCAGGCAAACAGGCAGATATACTCATGTTTGATATGCCTTCGTACAAGTATCTCGTATATAATTTCGGGGTAAATAATATAGAACTTGTAATCAAAAAAGGAAAAATAATTTATGAAAACGGGAAAATACTTTAGAAGCTTTTTTATTTTGATATTTTTTCTTGTGAATTTTAATCTTGTTTCCTGCAAGCAAACTCTGCAAAATAAGCTGTCTGAAAATGCAATTACCGAAAAAACTACAGGAGGTCGGGATTCAGCGGAATACATTACAGAATCAGTTGCGGATAATCTTTATGTGCCGTGGAGTATCATTTTTACAGATAAAGACAGACTGCTCTTTACAGAAAGAAACGGAAAACTCAGAGTAATTGAAAACGGTAAGCTCAACAGTGAACCTCTGAAAGCATTTGATGAAGTTTCTTCAAACGGGGAAGAAGGCTTAATGGGACTCGCTGCTGATCCCTCTTATCCTGAAAACAAATTTATTTATATAAGCTATGCATATTTGGATAAAGAAGATATGAAAGTTAAAGTTGTCAGATGCACAGACAACGGAAATTCTCTTTCAGACGAAAAAATAATTATTGACAATCTTCCCGCAGAAAGATATCACGCAGGCTGCAGGTTAAAATTCGGTCCCGACGGAAAACTGTACGTAACTACCGGAGATGCAGGTGAGCGTGAACTTGCACAGGATATAAACACTCTATACGGAAAAATCTTAAGAATAAATCCGGACGGTACTGTGCCTTCTGATAATCCGTTTAAGAACAATCCTGTATGGAGTTACGGTCACAGAAATCCGCAGGGAATTGACTGGTATCCCGGAACTGATATTTTGTATTCAACAGAACACGGTCCGTCCGGCTTTGACGGTCCCGGAGGAGGAGATGAGGTTAATGTTATTGTCAAAGGTGGAAATTACGGATGGCCGGAAGTTTCGCATAAAGAAAGCAGGGAAGGAATGATATCCCCTGTGCTTGAATTTACTCCGGCTGTCGCCCCGGCTTCCGGAATGTTTTATAAATCTGATTTACTTCCGCAGTTCAGGAATAATTTTTTCTTCGGCTGTCTCAGGGGAAGCGGAATCATGAGAGTTGTAGTTGACAGTAATAATCCCTTAAAAATCATTTCATTTGAAAAAATGTTTTCCGATAAATACGGAAGAATAAGGGAAATAACCGAGAGCCCGGAAGGTGAAATTTACTTTTCGACTAGCAACAGGGACGGAAGAGGTAAAGTCAGGGATGGAGATGATAAGATATACAGGATCACAAAAAAATAAATTTACCTTAAACGTTCGAATTCATCTCTCTCATTATTGAATCTTATTACAGCATTTATTCTTCCCGAATCCGGTGCTGAAATTGTCTCTCTGAACAAAAATTCATATTTCCTTTCCGGAAAATTGAAATCATAATTAGGCTGCAGGTTATAGGGACTGAGAAAATATATTCCGTTTTTTTTCGGAGGAATGTTTTCAAAATAAATTACCGATCCGCTGCTGATACCGTTTGTTTTTTCATTCAAAACTTTAACAGCATTTTGCGAGTAATATGAAGCTTCTTTATAATCGTATAACCTGATTACCAGAGAAGCTGAATGAACAAGCAAATATAAAGCCAGCAGAATCCTGAAAATAAACCCTGATTTGCATTTATCAAAAAACAAACCAAGAAGAATACTTAATCCGGCGGAAGGAAGATACAAATATCTTTCTGCTGTATTAAAAGAAAATAAATAAATAAAGATAGCAAAGAAAATAAAAAGCAGCGGGAAAAAAATTTCAGTCCCGAGCTTTCTGATGAATAAGAAGATCAGGGAAAAACACACAAGTGACACACTGAAACTAAGCAGAAAAAATACCAGAATATTTTCGGAAGGTCTTCTGAAAGCATGTATGAGAAATTCAAGTTTATCATAACCTGTAATCGCAAAAATCATTTTTACAGGAAATATCATGTTTACAAAGTAATGAAGCGTTTTATACAATGCTTTTAACGGATTTAAATCTAAACTGTCTGACATTAAATTGATGTTGCTTCCGGTAAAATATTTTTCGGAATATATTCTGACTGCAGCATAAACAAAAACAGGTATTAAAGAATAAACAATAAGTTTTAATGATTTCAGTTTCTTTGTTCTGAGATTAACAAGAATAAGCAGTGGGATATAGCAGACAGCACTTTCACGGGACAGCATTGCAAGGATAAACATTAACAATACAAATAAATAATTTAACGGCGATTCTTTCCTGGTGAAAATATAGAGTCCGGATAATATAAACACAGCAGAGAAAATTTCATTTATACAGTTAATAAAAAACAAAGTTTCCGAATGGCAGGTTAAAACGGAAAATATCAAAGCTGATATGAAAGCCGTGTTATGAGAGTATTTTAATGAAACAGCAAATCTGAAAACAAGTACTGAAACTGTAATATGAAGAATAAGGATTACCGCATGAAAATAAAAAGCGGAATTGTTTGCAACACTGCTTAAAATGTAAAAAAACAATTTCGGTACCGGTCTGAAATATCCGAAAGGTGCAGGAGAAAAAATATATCCGTAAAGAGACTGACCGGAAAACGTTTCAGACTGCAGCAGCCATGCAAAATCATCTCCGAAAAAAGGAATAAACAGTGATGGGAAGAGCAGAGCTGTATTCAGCAGTATTAAAAATAGATAAACTGCCTTATCACTGCCGAAAACAAATTTTCCGGTATTATCAGAACTCACTTTGATAATTCTATATTGATTTTTTGAAATCAGATTTTCGGAAGGTCAAGCGAAACATCTTTTGATTCAACATCTCTCCATATTCTCTGACACGGAAACTGATTTTCATAAAGCGCTCTGGAAATCATCACCGAATCAATTCCCAAATGTTCAATCTCAATGATTTTTTTCAGATCTCCGAAATTTGATATACCGCCTGCGGATGTGATTTTCATTTTCGTATTTTCGGCAATCTCTACAAGCCGCGGAATATGCGGTCCGGATAAATTACCTACTCTTGTTACATCCTGATAAATAATCCTTTTAATGCCAAGTGTTTCCATTTGTTTTGCAAAATCGAGTGGTGTGATGTTTGCGTAATTGATCCATCCGTCGATTACTACGTTATTGAGTTTTTCATCTATGCAGATTACAATTTTACTAGAGGAAAAATTATCAAGTGCTTTCTTTACAAAATCCGGATTTGTCAGAGCAGCTGTTCCGATAACAATTCTGTAAACTCCGAGATCCTTGATTATTCTGTCGGCGGTTTCAAAATCACGTATACCTCCTCCGAGCTGAATCGGAATATCTACGGATTTGGCGATTTCTTTAATGAGTTCGAAGTTTCTCATATTACCGTGAATAGCTCCGTCAAGATCGGTAATATGAATGCATTTGAAGTTTTCCTTACGGAATAGTTTTGCAATGTTTATCGGGCTTTCCGAGTAAAATTCAGTTTTGTCTGAAAGACCCTGAACTACTCTTACACATTTACCGTCTTTAATATCTATTACAGGTATTACAAGCATAATTTTTTCAAAGAAAAATTTTATTTTCTGATCACCGCCACTTTTCCTTTTCCAACTTTGCTGCCGTCGCTGTTAAAAGCAACGATAATGTATATTCCCGTCGCTGCTGGCTGATTCTGCGAATCCATTCCGTCCCAGACTGCAATTCTGCCTCCGGGTGAATCAAATTCCGAAACAATGTCCCCTGAAATTGAGATTATCTTAATGGTAGAATTTTCAACGAGTCCGTCGATTTTAAGTTTGACTTCTGAAGGAACCAGATACGGATTCGGTGAAACGGTGATTTCGTCAAACTCGGCAACAGGCTCAATTGCATCAGTCTGATAAGATGAGAGGCCGTTGTTTGTTCCGAAATATGCTCTGCCGTTATTTTCATCCACTGCAACCGTTTTTATCTGATTTGCCAGAATCGGAGACTTTGCCGTGTTGAACTGACCGAGTAAAGTCGAACCGTCTGAAGAAAGATGAAATACCCCGTTGGTTTCTGTCCCGACCCACTTATCGTTCAATATATCATTCGTAAGAGAAATGCAGTTTTCTGTGAAAGGGACTTTCAGATTTCCGGAAATGATTCCGAGTTTAACAGCCGGAGGTTTCTGATTCGGATTCTGAATTGCGGCAAAAGGATTATTTATTATAAAAATTCCGTTATTTGTCGCAATCCAGACTTCATTGTTTTTATCAACAATAACATCATACACATTTGTTACTTCAGCGCCGAAATCGGAATTGCTGTAGAATCCGTAAATATCATCATTAAGGTTAGTGTAAGTAGAATTTTCATTAAAAAAATAAACACCGGATCTTGTGCCGCCGGAAACTATCCATTTGGTTCCGTATGAATCTATGGCTGTTTCAGATAATGTAGCAGATGTTATTATTGAAGGATTCGGATAAGCGAACCATTGATTATCACCGAAGTAGGCATATACAGAACTTCCGGAATTTGTTCCGAAAAAAGTTATCCATAATACGTCATTAGCGTCATATGCTCCTCCATTCGGCACGCAGAAATTAGGATCGTTTGAAATTCCCGGGAGAATGGAATTTGTAGTATTAAAATTTCTGATTTCAGTTCCGGTTATCAGCGTCGGACCACCGCCGAATCCGAGAGCCCAGACATTTCCGTTACCGGAAATTATTTTCTGAAACCAGTTTGAATTACCGATTTCAGGATGAGTAGAAAGATTATAATTTTCCCAGGTACTTCCGTTGAAAGAATAAAATCCGTTAGTCGGCAGTCCGCCTGCCGCCCAGACAGTACTGTTATCATCTATCGTTACCTGGCTGAATACATTTGTAAAAGGGCTGTTGGGAAATACATAACCATTTTTCTGAGAAATAATGATTCCGTTTCCTGTCAATCCGGCTATCAGATTAGAATTATTATATGTGCCGAGTACGGCATAAGAATTAGCATTCAGATACTGAACTATTTCCGAAATATTAGAAGATGTTGTATAATAAATCCTGTCTCCGGAAATAAAATAAAGTCTTTCACCGGCAGTTTTGATAAATTTTGTGTTTGAATTTGCAACGGAAGGATTGGGGTAAACATACCATTCGGTTAAATCGAAATAGCAGTATCCTGTCAGCGATCCTGCAAATATTTTGTTGTCAAATGCTTCAATTGTTTTCACGTCTGCATTCATAAACAGCAGATTAAAATTACTCCATGCTGACGGATCATTCAGATTTGAACTGAGATAATTTGCATAAGCCACGCCGGATTTTGTTGCAGCATATAATACATTGCCGTTTAAAGCAAGAGAATACACAGGCGTATTGATTGTAAATGTTCCCAGTTTATAATACGGCGCGTCAATGAAGTTGAAGTTTACAGTGGATACTTTCTGAATCCCGTATCCGGTTGCAATATACATGTAATTTCCTTCGGGAAGCAGAAAATTTATTATTTTATTTGCTTCAGAAGAATTTTTTATGTCATAAATGTACTTCCAGGTGGAGTTTGTAAGATTCAGTATTGAAACAGAGCCGTCGGAAGCGCCGATCCACAGTCGTCTCTGATTATCTATTGTCAGCGCAGTCAGGTCATTATTAACCAGACCGTTTAGATTAGTATATTTTGCAATTACAGTTTCAGTTGCAATATTAACGGAATACAATCCGCCTTTTGAGGCACAGTAAACTGTATTTGTAACAGGATCGGTTGACACAGAAGTAATATTCTTATAATCCGTAAGATTTTCCCATTTGGAATTCTGAGAGTATGTATCCGCACTTAATATCAGAAACAGGGATATGAAAAGAAAAAATATTTTCGGCATAAATATTCAGTTGTAAATTTTTTAAAAAATAAAGTCGGTAAAATTGTTTATCAGCTGAATATTAATTAGAAGGTTAATAAAAATACGCACAGTCTTTTAAAACTGATCAGGAATTTCATTCTGAATATGATTTTTTTTGTGATTCAATATTAAAGAATTAGATTATAAAAGCAATTACAATATTTTATTTTGGAAATGTCTCTGTATAAAAAAATGATATTTAAAAATAAAAATGAAAATTCCACTGAAACTCGTTATTCTTTATCTTTGGAGTTTCATTTACAAATCTGACCATAATTTCCGTTTCAAATCCGTAAAACGGATACGCGGCAAATCCCGTGCTGACTCTTGTTATATCATCATCTGGAACATCCCTGTTCTTATCATAAATCTCATACTGAAACCGCAGCTCAAGACCTTTGAGAATTATAATATCAAGTTCATTGAAATTATAAAATGATCTTCTCATCGGAAAGTCAGATGTATTCTGTTCAAAATCAACTTCAGAAAGCAGCGCTATGGTTTTAAGAAAACCGAATCTTGCATTAGCCCCGAAAGACTGTTTCAAAGCGGTAATTACTCCGGTAAAAGTACTGTCATAAGTATTAAATGGATTATTCATAAATGAACCGCCGAAGTTTATGTTGAAAAAGTATTTCTCAAAAGCAAAATTAAAATTTGTATTTGCAATCAGCATCTTGTGAGGATCAAATCCAGAAAATTCCGATGACTGAGGCGGATTATAAAGTCCGGCATTCAGCGCAAACCATCCCGGATTTATTCCGAGTTCAAATCCGGTATTGGCATTGTCCGGAGCATTGAGAAGGTATTTTCTCTGATAAGCTCTGTGCTCCACAATCCGGATCCCGTATTCAGGCTTAAACCTTCCTGCTTTGAAAAATAAATTTGCCGGAAGATTCGAAAGCATACCGAATACTTCATACTCTGTTTCATATCCCGGAACAATTATTCCCGAAGATGCATAAATATTCAGAATTTTATTTATCTGAGCATTAAAATAAATTGAACCCTGCATTGCAAGGAATGCATTGTAGTTCGAGTAACTCTTTGCTGTGTCTGCTCTCTCATTGTCAACCTGTGCAACTCTTACATCCGATCCGAGCGTAATGTCTTTAGTGATTTTCGGAGAAAACTCGGTTTTACCCGCAAGCTTTTTGAATAAATCCATATTCAGATTATTTTTTGCGTAAAAATTTCCGCCTCCGTTTCTCATTCCTCCTCCGTCTGGATTGACATGGCAGTCAATACACATGTTTCCGGAAAGCGCTGCGAATTTCGGATAGGAAAATACCTTTGACTGCAAGGAAGTTCCGAAAATAAACAATGTAATTAAAACGGCTGACCTGTAGAGGTTTTTCATAAATTTGATTTAGATTTATAAAAAATACTTCCGACTTAATTTTTCTTTGTGATTTTTATAAAACCGCCTGTCAACTTTCCTCTGAAAATCGAAAAAGTCCAGTCTCCGGATAAACTGCTCCTGTTTATTTTCAGCCTCCAGAAAACATTTGAATCGGCAATACGGGGATTGGTATTTATGAATACAGTTTTTTCTGACTTATTTACATCACCTGAAAATTCACCGTTCATAGATGAATATCCTTCAAAATCCTTTCTTGCGACATCGGTGAACTCGTATGTTCCCGATATCTTATCGTTTTCGTAATTTGTAACGTTGAGTATTCCGGATGCAATTTTTACTCCCGAACTGTCTTTCATTACAAATTTATATTTTCCCTTTCCGAATGTAAATCCCGTGTCACTGATTCCCGACGAACATCCGTAAGTTGTTATTAATACTAAAGTAATAAAGAAAAATATTTTTTTCATTTTTGAGGTGACAAATATAGTTATTTAAGTAAAATCATTTTCTTTGTATCAGTAAATCCTTCGGTTTTTAAAGTGCAAAAATATACACCGCTGGGAAGGTTTCCCGCATTAAAACTGACACTGTATTTTCCGGCCTGCTGAATTTCATTTACAAGCACGGCAGTTTCCTTACCGAGCATATCATAAACTATGAGAGATACTGTTCCGCGCAAAGGAATTTCATAATTAATATTTGTCGCCGGATTAAACGGATTCGGATAATTCTGATTCAGAGAATATCCCGGGATAATATTTGTGCTGTTATTATTGATATCAACAAAACTCGAAAGAGGAAAGCTGAATGTTTTCCACTGTGTAAAATTAGTTGGAATAAAAAATTGAGAAGTCTGAGGAGCAGTTGCAAGATTCAGACCGCCTTTCCTGAAAATTTCGGACGGAAAAGTCTGACCGCCGTCGGTGGAGATTCTCACAATAAGGCTGTCAATGTATCCGTTTGTGCTATACTGAGCATAAGCATAATCGAATCTGACTGTATCGCTTGCAAGTAATCCGGTATATCTTTTAGAATACATTGAATCCCTTTGTCCCGGGAAATTGTAGTCAAAGAAGTTCATTATTACCGACTTAGTCCCGCCGAATGAAGGTCCGTTTACGCCTGAGTACTGTTTGAATGTAATAAATCCGTCCTGATTAAATACTTTCCAGCCGAGCGGAGGGAAATATGCTTCGAACATTTCCAGATTAAGCGCCGTCTGAATACTGTCTGCAATTAATGTTTCCCGCTTTCCGCTGTACGAATATAAAACTTCACTTCTTATCTGACCTGAAGTTCCCCTCCGGGTATTTTCCGTATTGCTCAATGTAATGTTTCTGCTTTTTGCGCAGTTCATAATTTCCTTTGTATCGTCATTTTGTATATAAACAGTTGTATAAAGCATTGAATCTATCCAGTACGGCTGTTTGTAATAAGTATATGAAAATTCATAATTTCCGGCTGCCCGCGGAACTTCAATTCCCGACGAATCAGGATAAAATTCCCTGAATACATCAAAGAAATTAGTTTCGCCATTTGCTGCCGTGGACTGGATGTATCTTTCAACAGCATTGATTCTTAATCTGTAATTTCCCTGCTGAAGAGATGAAGAAATATTTACCTTAATTAATGCTCTTACCGAATCTTCGCCGGCATTTTCATCCTGAACGGTAATATTCACCGGCGTTCCGTAATTAAGTCTCTGATAATAAGGAGTGTACAAATTTGAACTGTCGCCGTAAGGTATAAGCACTTTGTTTCTTCCGTCGGCAATGGTATATGGCACGCTCTGATTATAATAATACCTCCATCTGATCTGATTCTGAACGGGATTCTGAAGATAAAATGAATCTACTCCTGAAGATCCCAGAGGCAGATGATATTTTATCGCGCATACTGACCCGATATTAAGATTCACGAATTCATCAAGACCTGGATTGTTGTTCGCGCACGCAGGACTTGCATTGGATGTAAACTCCTCATACAATACATTCCTTCTGTAACCCGGAAGGATTATTGAATACTGATTAAATAAATCATTAACGGTATTTGAGTCTGCTCTGAAAAAAGTATAGGCTCTGATTAACATCGGCGTTCCGACTGTTGCCGTATATTTTTTGAATGTCGGAGTTACAGTCTCGGAATTTGCCATCAGCAGATAAAATGCGCTGTCAATGTATTCCGGAAAATTTATTGACAGATAAACCTTTACGGAATCTGCCGCCAGCCTGCCGATATTTGTTACGGTTACCTGAGGTGATATCGTATCTTCGCCGTTGGGAAAAAAAGCATAGCTGGTGTCATAAGGAATGTTTATTACGGATGTGACTGTGATATCATACTCTTTCTGTATCCCTGTCATGACATTGTCGATATAGAGATTGTTGCCGTATCCGTTATAAGTTACAAACTCCAGGACAATATCCCTTGAAGCCGGTGATTCAGGATTATTGTCCCTGCTTAAATCCGAAAATGAAATGAACAGGAAAGCGCACATAATAAATATCATCGAAATGAAAATCAGTTTCTTCATAGATAAATTCTGTTTAATGATCAGGCTGCTTTTGTAACTTCGGTTTTTCTGAAATAAAAACTGTAAAAGAAATATTCAAGCAGACTTACGAATATCAGTGTAATACTGTCTTTAGGAGTCAGCGTAACTGTATTTCCCTGCTGAGCATAAAATCCGGAAATCTTAAGAAAGAAAAGCAGTATCTGATTTTCCGGCATTGTGATTTTATAACCTGCATCTGATATGAATATACCGACAATCAGCTCGCAGACAGTAAGTGATACCGCAAACAATGTTATTATAAATCCCAGATTTAAAAATGCCTGAAGCCAGCCGTCGCTCTGATAGGATTTTGCAAATGCATAAACGGCGAATATTGCATGTATGAAATATATTACTGCTATTATCATCGGGAAACGGTTTTTTGATTAAAGAATTTAAAAAGCTTCCTTTGAAAATAAAACTTCTTTTATTGTTTTAAAAATTATTTTAATATCGAAAGCTATAGACCAATTTTCAATGTAATAAATATCATAATCAATTCTTGTCTGCATTGAAGTGTCAGTTCCCCTTAGTCCGTTAACCTGTGCCCAGCCGGTTATGCCGCACTTTACCCTGTGTCTTTCGAGATATCTTTGAATGGAATCTTTCATTGTGTTTATGAAAAATTCCCTTTCTGGTCTCGGACCTACGATGCTCATATTACCGATCAATACATTTATAAACTGCGGAAGTTCGTCAAGACTGTATTTTCTCAGAAATTTTCCGAATGGTGTGTATCTTCTGTCATCTCTTGTGGTCATCTGAGGTCCGCTTACTTCAGCATCGGTTTTCATCGATCTGAACTTCAGCATCATAAACTTCTGTCCGTCAAGCCCGACCCTTTCCTGCTTGTAAAAAAGCGGTCCGTGCGAAGTCAGTTTGACTAATAATGAAATGAGTATCATTACAGGAGATAAAATCAGGAGCATTGCCGAAGAAACGATCAGATCAAATACTCTTTTTAAAAATCTGTTCCATACATTCATAGGAACTGATTTGAGTTTCATAAACGGGATTCCGTCAACTTCCTCAACCTTCAGCCTGCTAGTCATTAAATCTATAAAATCCGGCGCGTACATAAACTCGACGTTTATTCCTTCGCATAATTTAAACAGATCATAAAGTACTTTATGCTCTTCTGAAGGAAGTGAAATGATAATTTTTTCAATGCCGGTTTTTTTTATTATTTCCGGAACATCCCTGTAATCACCGAGATATGTCCTGCCCTTCAGAAAATTGCCGGAACTTTCCGGGGTTTCGCTTTTATATGTAAAATAACCGAGTACTTTGTATCCTGCAAAAGTGTCTTTAGTGAATCTTTCATAAATCTTCTTTGCCATTTCATTTATTCCCACAATAGCAACCTTGTTTACCCCGATACTTTTATTGTACAGTGTCTTTTCGAGTTTCAGAATAAAATATCTTCCTGCTGTGACAAGTATTATTGAATTAATCCAGATAAGTGTAAATACAAGTCTTGAATACGGGAAGTCCTCCTTCAGCAGAAAAATCATGCTCATTGCTATGAGTATTCCGATCGTCAGGCATTTTATTATTACGAATAATTCGTCAAGTATGAAAACATTCCGCTTCAGCCTGTATAATTTTCTTGTCTGAAATATGATTATCCAGATAGGAATAACCATTAATGCAAATTCGTTATAACCGTATAATTCGGGAATTCCTTTTGTTACAGGGAAGATTTTCTGAAAATCCGAATAAAATCTGATTAAATATGAAAGTTCAAATGCCGCGAAAATTGCAACAGCGTCCGATATGATTGTCAATAAAGGTATTAATACCTCTATTTTAGAAGATCTACTTTTCAATAAACGTTTTTGTTTTCGGAATAAAAATAAATTTTTTCTTTGTAAGAGGAAACGTAAAAAAGTATTTGCCGGGATGTAAATAAACGGTTTGTTTAAGCAACTTCCATCAGATAAAGCGAGTCTTTAAAGTCTTTAAGGAATGTCCTTCTGATGATTTTATTTTCAGGTTTCCGCAGATTCATATCTTCATTTATGATTTTAAATGCAACCTTTCTCGCATCTTCAAGTATTTTTCCGTCGCGGCTTAGGTCTGTACAGGAAAAATTCAGCACTCCGGACTGCCTGATTCCGAAAAATTCTCCCGGACCTCTTATCTCCATATCCGCTTCGGCAATTCTGAATCCGTCACTCGTTTCGCAGAGTATCTTCAGTCTCTTTGCTGAATCTTCTCCCGTATTTCTTGCAATAAGTATGCAGTATGACTGATCAGCTCCTCTTCCGACCCTGCCTCTTAACTGATGAAGCTGTGATAATCCGAATCTCTGAGCCTCTTCTATTATCATTACCGTTGCATTAGGAATATCTATGCCTACTTCAATCACGGTAGTCGAAACAAGTATGTCAAGTTTTCTGTTCTTAAAATCTTCCATCACTTCATCCTTTTCATACCAGAGCATTCTGCCATGAACCATGCCTGTCCTGAACTCCCTGAATATATTCTCCTTAAGTTTAATATAATTCTCCTCGGCAGATTTTAAATCAAGCTTTTCCGATTCATCAATTATCGGATAAATAATATAAACCTGTCTTCCTTTTCTTATCTCTGATTTTACAAACGAATATATTTTGTATTTGTCCTCTTCGCTTCTTAATGCAGTCTTAACGGGTTTTCTGTTTTTCGGAAGTTCGTCTATCACTGATACATCAAGATCACCGTAATATGTCATTGATAAAGTTCTCGGTATTGGAGTAGCTGTCATAACAAGTACATCAGGATTCAGCCCTTTCTCTTTCAGCTTTGCTCTCTGCATCACACCGAACTTATGCTGCTCGTCTATCACTACAAATCCGAGATTTTTAAATTCAACTTTCTCCTGAATCAGCGCATGTGTCCCGATAATAATGTCCGATTTCCCGGTTTTAATGCCTGCAAGTATTTCTTCACGCAGTTTCTTTTTCTGACCGCCGACAAGCAACGTGACATTAACATCAAGAGGTTTCATCATTTCTGTAATTGTTTTATAATGCTGTTCGGCGAGAATTTCAGTCGGACACATAAACGCGCTCTGATATCCGTTTTCTTTTGAAAGCAGAATGGAAAAAAGCGCAACAACAGTTTTTCCGCTTCCCACATCTCCCTGAAGAAGTCTGTTCATGCACTTGTCCGAGCTCATATCACCGTAAATTTCATTTATTACTCTCTTCTGTGCTGTTGTAAGCTCATAAGGGAGTATCTTTGAAAATTTGCCTGTCAGTTCATCTGTATTTCTTCTGAATAAAATTCCCTTCTTTTCCTTTTGTAATGATTTCTTTTTTAATGCAAGTATGAGTTCCAGATAAAACAGCTCTTCAAAAGCAAGTCTCTTCCTTGAAGTTTCTATATCAGAATGTTCAGCCGGAAAATTAATCCTCAGTATTGCATTCTTTCTGCCTGTCAGACCGTATTCTGTTAAAATATTTTCCGGAAGAGTTTCTTCAATGTAATCCGGATTGGATTTTATCAGTGTGCTGAATGCGTTAAAAACAATTTTCGATAAAAGCAGGGGTCTGATCCATGTCTTCTTCAGTATTCCCGAAAGCTCATACAAAGGTATTAAATTATATTTGAGAAAATCCCTGTCAAAAGCATCAGCTTCATTCAGCTTAAAATGATCCCTGTAACTTATCTTCATACCCGAACTGAAAACATCCTTCTCTGCCTTTATCCAGAATAAAAAATTCTCTTTCAGCCTGAATTGTTTTGACCTGAACTCGCTCTTTCCGAATACCGGAATTTCAACAGAGCCCGTCTTGTCATAAAGAGTTATCTCCGTCGGCTGATTGTCCCTTCTGGGATGACGTACGTCTATAACTTCTCCATTTACAAGTATGTTTTCGGACAGATTTCCGGGTATTTCACGAATGCTGATTTTTTTGATGTAAGTTCTCGGAATGAAATTAACAAAGTCATCCAGTGACTTTATACCTATTTTATTAAACGCTTCTGCTCTTTTTTCACCGACACCTTTTAAAAATTTAATATCCAATGGGATTAATTTAAGTTAACATTTGACTCGTCAAAATAGCAAATATAATAAATAAGGTAAATTTAAAATTGGTAAACAGGTTTGGAAAATTGACAAATCCGAGTCCGGTATAAATAATAAAATATGTCCTGAAATTTTTTTATAAAGATTATTCAGATGTGTTTTAGAAAAATTGTTAAGCATTTTCTCTTAAAAATAATTTTTATCACTTCTTGTATCTTTCCGTAATAATTTTTATTTTACAAACATCACTGGGAATATAATGAAATGTTCTTAGCTGTATAATTAAGGAAGTCAAATATGAAATTCAGATTTTTCCTCTCATAATATTTGATTCAATACAAAATGTCATTGTAATTCTTAGCATTTATTGATTTCTCCAATCTCATTACGTCATAATAAAAAGATTGAGAATAAAAAAAATGTGAAATAAGAAGTATAATTTCGTTCATCATAAATTATTTAAATTAACAATTTTTTTACTCTTCTCTTAAAACAGACAAAATGAATTTATGGAATAAAATTTTTGGCAAAAAAGAACTCAAAGTTAAAGCAGGAAATGCACCATTTCCTGATGGTGGAATCCATTACTGTAAAAAAAACGGCTTAGAAAATATGAATATTATTTTCATTGTTGACACTCCTGAAAATATAATGGTTGGAGAATCTCCCATAGGGACAATGCTGGTTTTCAACTATATCATGGATGCAGAATATTGTTTCAGTGTAATTGTTCCCGACTCAGCAGATGAAGTACAAACTAAAATTAAAAATAATTCAGGAACGATGGTAGTCAGCGGTAAGCTTAGCGACAGAGATTATACCAGCGCATCCGGAGAAATTTTTTGCCCGATTATAGGAAGTATTAAAAAGATGAATTAATAGTTTTCACGCCATTGCTGGTATTAGCAAGTGAAATGAGAGGGATCAACATCGAACAGCCTTTTTGTTATTGATCATCGCTTTTTTCGCAGCACCGACAAAGTCGGGAAATGATTTTCCAACAGTATATCAAGAATCTAATTTTATAATTTTATTTTAAATCACATTAATTTTGTTTTCTTTTAATAACACCAGGAGAATAGTATTATGAGCGCATTTGGAGTTGCCTGGGATACCTGGCTATTTTACAGTGTTCTGGGATTTGTATTCTGTCTGCTTACAATGAAATGGTCTTCAATTCCTACCGGAATTTACTTTTTGGGAGGCTTAATATATGTTTTTGCTAAAATTAGTAAAGCTTCTGTATTTGGTGTTTCTGAAGCAGAATGGAAGAATTCAGAATATTGGAAAGAGGTTCGTATTTATTTAATTGGAGGTCAACTTTTTCTAAGTGTATTACTTGGAGTAATTCATGAAATTGCATTCAAAAAAAAGAGTAAAAGTGAAACAGAACAGGAAACGTCAAAACCTTTAATATTGGAAGAGACATCTTCAGTTAATTCTTCTCAAGTAACTGACTCATCAAAAGTTAATACTGAAATAAAAGATGATAGTGAACATCAATCGGTAAAGAGTTATTCCGGATCAAATTGGTACTTAGCTGAAAGTAAATCAAAGAGATTAAGACAAATCGTATTTGAAATTTCAGAAGATATGATTCAGGAAACTAAGCTTGGAAGTCTGATTTTAGCAGCAAAATATAACAACCTAATGGAAAAAGGATGGGCTACAGGTTTCTTCAGATTGGACGGTGACAGGGGTCCGTTTTTGCTGGTAAGAGCTGATGAATTTTCAGAAGAAATCAGGAAATCAAAAATCAAGCTTGGCATTTCATTCTTTAGAATGGATGTGGGCGGATTATTTGGAATTTATGTACATGTTGATTCTGAAAAACTTAGAAAAGTCAGGGACAATCCAAATGTTTATTTTGAAATTGCATACGGATTAGATGAATCGGGAAGCGTAGATCTGATGACTGATTTTCTAAGCAAGGATAAGTTGGAATTGATATTAGCTGACAAGAATGACAGAAGTTCATATAATATTATTGACACTTCAGGCGGCGGATTTAAATCCAGTGTCACTCCATTGTGCAAGTATGATATTACAATTTCACTTGATGAAAATTCTAAAAAACTTTTGAATGATGAATTAAATGAATTAAAGAAGTATCATTCTTCGATTCCGTCAGGCAGAAGAAATTTTCAGACAAGTGTGCAACAGTTGTGGAATGTTATGCCGGAGATGGATAATCCGATTTTAGACAAATAAGAAATAATTAAATTGATTCTATCTAACATATAAAAAAATTAAAATGAAAATTTGGGACAAATTTTTTGGAAAGAACGAAGATACTGACAAGATAGAAAAGATTAACAACAAGCTTATTTATGCTAATAATAATCCTGAAGAAATCTCAGCTCATTTTACTTTAAAACTTAAGGGATTCAGAGATACAATCTCACAAAATACTACAAATCCAAAATTTGTTTTAGCTATTCTTGATAATTCAGTAATTGAAAGCCTTTCTGATATGGTTGCTAATAAAGTAATTAGTTCAATCGAAGATGGTAAACCTCATAGTCTTGGGTTAGCTGTTGATGAAGTTTACTATGTCGTTTCAGTTTTTACATTCAATGCTGTATCCGTTCAATATAGTAAAACGATGTATGAGTGGTATGAAAAAGAATTTGGAGGTTACCTTGGATATTTAGAAAGATTAATAAATAATCCTCCAATTAGCAGCGCATCTTATTTGAGAACGCTTTGTCATATTATTTACTTTATTACTTTAGATAATTCTTTTGTCGACCTTTGTATTACACCAACCAGTAAGGAAAACGCTTCCAATCAGGGAGTGATATTGCCAACTGATATTTTGAATGCCGGCAGTTAAGAATGTATTCTATAAAGAAAACAATTACTTATGAATCGTTCAGTTACAATTTGTATAGTACTCTTCATTTTCTGCAATATCACAAGCTGCAATAAAGACTGCCCTGTTGATAACAATAGCGGTACTCCCATTGACACAAGATCCTACCTCAAAAAAACATTCGACAGGTATCACGAAACATTTGACGTTTACTCGGACCTTGATGCCGCCGGAAATCATTTCGTTTTACCCGGACGAATGAATAACGCACCACCGATGGATTTAGGATTTACTAATAATCCGAATTCAGGATATACATGTATTAAGGCAACATACACAAGAGGCAACGGTACAAACTGGAGCGGATGGTATTTTTTGAATGGCGTACTGGAAGGAAATCAAACTTCTCCTTCAGTTAACTGGGGAGACATTCCTGACGCCGGAGTAAATGTCGGCAGTCCGGGTGTATTAACATTTTATGCAAAAGGAGAAACAGGAAATGAACGCGTTGAATTCTTCCTCGCAGGTGCCGGTAGAGATGAAAATGGAAATCCAATTGAACCATATCCGGATTCTTCTCCTAAGTGCTCAACCGGATATATAACTTTGACAAGAGATTGGAAACAATATTCAATTAACACAACAGGAAGGAATTTAAGTTATGTTTTAGGCGGATTTGGTTGGGTATCAAGAGATTCTGAAAATAACAGCAGCATTACTTTTTATTTGGATGATATCAAATTTAATTCAACAAGATTAACCGAACCGAGGTTGCTAGTAAGTTATGAAGTTGAAAATCAGGGTTCGGAATTTGACAAAATAATGAAAAATGTTTCTTTCATATATGATGATGCTTTGGCTTTGATGGCATTTCTTGCAGAAGGAAATAATGCAGATGCAAAATTAATAGCAGATGGATTTGTGTATATCACACAGCATGATAGATTCTATGTTACCGGTCATATTCGCAACGGTTACATGGGCGGAGATTTAAAAACTTTTCCGGGATGGATTCCGAACGGGAGACAGTTTACAGTCAGAATGCCGGGATGGACGCAAAATAATCAATGGAACGAAGATGAATTTTGTGTGAGCACACATACCGGGAATGCGGCTTGGCTGATGCTGGGATTGCTTGCTTATTATGAAAAGACCGGCTCTTCTGATGCAGCGTATCTTAATGCCGCAAAGCTTACCGGCGACTGGATACATACCAACTGTTTTGACACAAGAGGAGCAGGAGGATATACTGCGGGATTCGAAGGCTGGGAACCCGCGCCGGCTGAACTCTTATACAAAGCTACAGAGCACAACATTGATTTGTATTCTGCATTTCAGAGAATATACCTGAACACAAATGATATTAACTGGAAATACAGAGCGGACCATGCAAAGAATTTTGTGATTTCAATGTATGATACTGTTGGCGGAAAGTTTTTTACAGGAACTGCAAATGACGGAATTACAATAAACAAAACAGTTATCCCTTTGGATATTCAGGCATGGGCAGTTCTGTCATTAAAAGATGAATATCAAAACTTTCTTCGCGCTTTGAACTTTGCAGACAGCAATATTAAAGTCGGAAGCGGGTACTCTTTCAGTAACTTCGACTTATCAACCGCCTGGATGGAAGGCACAGCGCAAATGGCTGCTGCATATGCGTTCTTAGACAGTTCAAACAAGTACAATGATATTATGAATTTTATAGAAAGTAGCAAAGACCCTTCCGGAGCAATTTATGCAACTCAATCCGGAACGCTTCAAACGGGATTTGACTGGATATATTATCACAGGAAGCATGTCGGAGCGACGGCTTGGTATGTTCTGGCTAAGAACAAGTTGAATCCGTTTTGGTGAGAGAGGTGAAATAAAACTTATAAACTGTCTACTATTGCTAAAAAATTATTTCGAGAATTGAGAAGCAAATAAAAATTTAACTAATTTGTGAAAAGAATATACAATAAAAATACATTTCCCATAATCTAAAACTAATATTTATGAGAAAAATTATAGATTTAACTCCACAGGACTTTCCTGAAGTAGATGAAGGGAAATTTGAAGAGTGGAAAATTCAGCAGATAGAAGCAGATAAAAAAGCTTTGCAATTCAGAATTATTTATGGTGTAATATTACTAGCTATTATTTTAACGTTGGTTGGAAACAAGATTTATCTGGGGGTTATTCCTCTTCTTTTGCTGTTTGGAGCAGGAGGATTTATACAAGTTATGATTCAGAAAACACCAAATGAACTCCGAAAACAAATTGGCATCAGTAATGAGTTGCTTCGGCAAGCTCTTCGGAGATAAATCTTAATTAATAAAAGATCATATAGTTAAGATGAACATAAGAATTTAATAAACCAGTGAATTTAAAAATGTATGACTGTTTACATTTGCGCTTTCATAAAGTGAAATGAAAATTAGGAAACGTAATTATCTTTTTAAATTGAGAATTATGAGGAGAAATTGGATTCATGAAGTTAGCAGTAGATATTTATGAGAAATGATTAGAAAAGTCATCAGAAATATTGAGGATAAATTTATCCGGATATTGCTTGCAGAAAGTATTAATAAATAAT